>JBBSPX010000163.1:0-5529 GCA_038258395.1 Gemmatimonadales bacterium
AAATCATGGCAACTATGACGAACGACGAGATCCTCGACGCGATCGGCAACAAGACGGTCCTCGAGCTGGCGGACCTGCTTGAGTCCTTCAAGGAAAAGTTCAACGTGTCCGTGGCCGCGGCAGCTGCCCCGGCCGCCGGTGGCGCCGCTCCGGCCGTCGAGGAGCAGACCGAGTTCACGGTCGTGCTGACCGGCGTTGGCGACAAGAAGATCAATGTCATCAAGGTCGTCCGCGAGATCACCTCGCTCGGCCTGAAGGAAGCGAAGGACCTTGTGGACGGCGCGCCGAGTCCCCTGAAGGAAGGGGTCTCCAAGGCCGAGGCCGAGGAAATGAAGAAGCGTCTCGAGGAGCAGGGCGCGACCGTCGAACTGAAGTGACCCGCGAAGCGGGTCACCCCGCCCCGACCCGAAGGGTCGTCGGCGGGGTCTCCTTGCTCCGCGCTTGGTCCTCTTCAGTGAGACGGCATGACGACACACTGCGACTTCGACAATTGTATTCCGACGACGCCCCCTTCCGCGATTAGCGGGGGGTGGGGCGTCGCCGTGTTCCCTTGCCCCGGGAAATAAGGCCATGTCAGCACCACTGCCGGTGATCTCGTTCTCGAACGTGCAGGCGGGCATGAAGATGCCTCACCTGCTCGACATCCAGACTCGCGCGTTCGAGTCTCTCCTCGTCCCCGACGACGTCGAGGGAGAGCGCCAGGACGTCTCGCTTGAGCGCGTCTTCCGCGACCTCTTCCCGATCGCCGATGTGAACGGCAAGTACTCGCTCGAGTTCGTCGGCTACGGCCTGGGCGAACCGAAGTACTCCGTGGAGGAGTGCATCGAGCGCGACATGACCTATGCCGCCCCGCTTCGCACCAAGCTGCGGCTCGACGTCTTCGAGGACGTCGATGGCCAGCGGCGCCTGAAGAACGCGATCGAGAAGGAGGTCTACCTCGGCGAGCTGCCGATCATGACGCCTCTGGGCACCTTCGTCATCAATGGCGCCGAGCGCGTCGTGGTGTCGCAGCTGCACCGGTCGCCCGGCGTGGTATTCGAGGAAGACACCCACCCGAACGGCCAGCGGCTGTTCAGCTCGCGGATCATCCCGTTCCGCGGCTCGTGGGTCGAGTTCACGATCGACATCCACGACGTGATCTACGTCCATATCGACAAGAAGAAGAAGTTCCCGGCCACGGCACTCCTCCGCGCCTTCGGGCACGGCGAGAATGCCGACATCCTGCGGCTCTTCTTCGCCGAGAAGGATCTCGATCTCACCGAGCGTGCCGACTCGCGTCAGGAACGGCGTGAGGTGGTCGGCTCGATGCTCGCCGCCGACGTGCCGGATCCCGAGGATCTCAAGGGCGATCCACTCGGCCGGATGGGTGAGGAACTCACCCCCGAGCGTCTTGCGGCCATGCGCCACGTCGGCGTCAGCAGCGTCCGCGTGTTCGCCGGCTACACCACCATCGACCTCCGTGACGACGAGCTGCCGGTCAGCAATCGCGAGCGTCAGAACCCCGTGCTCGCGTTCGCCGCCGCCGATCCCGAGACCGGCGAGGTGGCCGCGCTCGCGGGCACCGAGATCACCGACAAGGTCCGCGCCAAATTGGTGAAGGCCGGGATCACCAAGGTCGAGATCCTGTTGCCGGCCAGCCGGGGCGAGAGCCCGCTGATCCGCAACACGCTCTCCAAGGACCCGACCCACTCCGAGCAGGAGGCGCTCGAGCAGATCTATGCGCTGCTCCGGCCGGGCGATGCCCCGAACCTCGAGACCGCACGCCAGCAGATCCAGAAGCTCTTCTTCAACCCGAAGCGCTATGACCTCGGGCGCGTGGGTCGCTACAAGATCAACCAGCGTCTCAAGCTCAAGATCGATCCGAACCACACGGTGCTCACCGAGGAAGACTTCGTCGCGATCGTCAAGTACCTGATCGATCTGCACGACGGACGCGGGCACACCGACGACATCGACCACCTCGGCAATCGCCGGATCCGGTCGGTCGGCGAGCTGATCGCCAACCAGTTCTCGGTCGGCCTCTCGCGCATGGCCCGGCTCGTCAAGGAGCGGATGAGCATCAACTCCGATCCGGAGAAGATCTCGCTCGACGATCTCGTCAACGCCCGCACCGTCTCGGCCGTCATCCAGGCGTTCTTCGGGAGCTCGCAGCTGTCGCAGTTCATGGACCAGACCAACCCGCTCGCCGAGCTCACCAACAAGCGTCGCTTGTCGGCCCTCGGACCCGGTGGCCTCACTCGTGAGCGCGCCGGCTTCGAAGTGCGCGACGTGCACTACTCGCAGTATGGCCGGATGTGTCCGATCGAGACGCCGGAAGGCCCGAACATCGGCTTGATCACGTCGCTCTCGACCTACGCGCGCATCAACGACCTCGGCTTCATCGAGACGCCATACCGCGTGGTCAAGAACGCCACCGTGACCAACGAGATCCACTGGCTCTCCGCCAGCGAGGAAGAGGACTTCGCGGTCGCCCAGGCGAACGCCGGCCTCAACCCCGATGGCAGCTTCAGTGAGTCGCTGGTCCTCACCCGAAAGGGCGATGACTATCCGCTGCTGGCCCCGGGACGAATCGACTACATGGACGTGGCGCCTGAGCAGCTCGTCTCGATCGCGGCCGCGCTGATCCCGTTCCTCGAGCACGACGACGCCAACCGCGCGTTGATGGGCTCGAACATGCAGCGGCAGTCGGTACCGCTCGTCTTCCCGCAGGCGCCGCTGGTCGGCACCGGCCTCGAGGCGACCGTGGCGACCGACTCGGGCGCGGTCATCATCGCGCGTCGCGCCGGCACGGTCACCAAGGTGACGGCCGACGAGATCATCGTCGATGCCGGCCACGAAGGGACCGATACCAGTGCACCGCTCGGCCGCCTCGCGCGGATCGATCGGTACCGGGTCAAGAAGTTCTGGCGCACCAACCAGGACACCGCGATCAACCAGCGGCCCATGGTGCAGCAGGGCGATGTCGTCACCGCGGGTCAGGTGATCGCCGACGGCGCCGCGACCGAGGACGGTGAACTCGCCCTCGGCAGCAACGTCCTGGTGTCGTTCATGCCGTGGTACGGACACAACTTCGAGGACGCGATCGTCCTCTCCGAGCGACTGGTGAAGGACGACGTCTACTCGTCGATCCACATCCAGGAGCTCGAGCTCCATGTGCGCGATACCAAGCGCGGGCAGGAAGAGATCACGCGCGAGATCCCGAACGTTTCGGACGAGTCGCTCGTCGACCTCGACGATCGTGGCATCGTCCGGATCGGCGCTGCCGTCATCCCGGGTGATATCCTGGTCGGCAAGATCACGCCGAAGGGCGAGACCGAGCTGTCACCGGAAGAGAAGCTGCTCACCGCGATCTTTGGTGAGAAGGCCAAGGACGTCAAGGACAGCTCGCTCAAGGTGTCACCGGGCATGAAGGGCACGGTCATCGACGTCAAGATCTTCTCGCGGGTCGAGGGACCGGTCGTCGACAAGGATCGTGGCGAGCGCATCGGCGAAGTTCGCCGCCTCGAGACCGAGGAGAAGTCGCGCATCACCCAGGCGATGCTCGACGAACTCGTCGAGCTGCTCGAGGGGCGCGAGGTTGGTCTGATGCTCAAGGCCGGCACCGTGGACGAACTCCTCGCGCCGGGCACCAAGCTCACGAAGGCCGCCCTCAAGGGGATCGTGATCACCGATGTTGATCTCAAGACGCTCCGCGTCAGCGATGCCAAGGCGAACGACCGGATCCGCGAGGCGCTCGACGCCGCGGCCCGTGAGCGCGCCCGCGTCGAAGAGAAGGCCGAGGACCAGATCGACAAGATCCTCCAGCCGGATGAACTGCTGCCTGGTGTGATCCAGCTCGTCAAGGTCTACATCGCCGAGAAGCGGAAGATTTCGGTCGGCGACAAGATGGCCGGTCGCCACGGCAACAAGGGCATCGTCGCCCGAATCGTTCCCGAGGAGGACATGCCGGTCCTTCCCGATGGGACGCCGGTCGACATCTGCCTCAATCCACTCGGCGTACCGAGCCGGATGAACGTCGGTCAGGTGCTCGAGACGCACCTCGGCTGGTGCGCGCGCATCCTTGGATTCAAGGCGAAGACGCCGGTATTCCGTGGTGCCGAGGAAAGCGAGATCGGTGTGCTGCTGCGCCTCTCGGGGCTGACGTGGGCGGCGCAGTCGCTCCGTCTGGAGTCGGCGCCGCCAGAGACACCGCCGGAGACGATCGTCACCTTGGTGCAGGACCTGAAGTCGCACCACCCGATCGGTGCGACGCTCGATGCGACGGGTGTGGAAGCGCTCTGGACCAAGGGCGTCTCCAAGTCGACGCAGGACACGGCCAAGGCCACGACGGCGTTCCTCATCGGCGCCGCGAAGGAAATCGTCGTCCGTCAGCGGGCGCAGCTCGAACTGGCCGAGACGGCGCATACGGCGATGCTGGCAGAGCCAAATGGAATTCGTCCCGCCGAATTGAAGAGCGGCGCGAAGGCCCTCGTGGCCGCGCGGAAGGGCGACGATGCTGCGGTGCTCGGCGCCGTCGGACTCAGCGATCTCGCGGTGCTGCTCGCGGGCAAGGCGTCACCCGAGGAAGTGAGTCGGGCCGCCGATGCCTTGATCCGCTATGCCGGCCTCACGCCGGCCGGCAAGGCGCGGCTCCGCGATGGTCGCACCGGCCAGCTGTTCGCCGGTGAGGTCACCGTCGGCACGATTTACATGTTGAAGCTGAGCCACCTGGTCGACGACAAGATCCACGCGCGCTCGATCGGGCCGTACTCGCTGGTCACCCAGCAGCCGCTCGCCGGCAAGGCACAGTTCGGCGGGCAGCGCTTCGGTGAGATGGAAGTCTGGGCGCTGGAGGCCTACGGCGCCGCCCATGTGCTGCAAGAGATGCTCACCGTCAAGTCCGACGACGTGAACGGGCGCAGCCGGGTCTACGAGGCCATCGTCAAGGGGCAGAATCTGCCGGAACCCGGCATCCCCGAGTCGTTCAACGTGCTCGTGAAGGAACTGCAGGCGCTTGGCCTGAAGGTCACCCTGGGCCCCCCGGCCGAAGGGGAGGAGTGAGTTCATGATTGATTTTCGCAGCGGACGCGAGCCAAAGAGCTCGAGCTTCGACTATATCAGCATTCGTATCGCGAGCCCCGAGGAAATGCGCGGGCCGCGTGACACCAAGGAACGCGAGCGCCTCGAATTGCAGGGGCAGCGCTACTGGTGGTCGTGGGGCGAGGTCACCAAGCCCGAGACGATCAACTACCGGTCGTTCAAGCCGGAAAAGGATGGCCTGTTCTGCGAGCGCATCTTCGGTCCGGTCAAGGACTGGGAATGCCACTGCGGCAAGTACAAGCGGATTCGCTATCGCGGTGTGATCTGCGACCGCTGCGGGGTGGAAGTCACCCTCTCGAAGGTGCGGCGCGAGCGCATGGGCCACATTGAGCTCAGCGTGCCGGTGGCGCATATCTGGTTCTTCAAGACGCTGCCGTCGCCGATGGGGAATCTGATCAACGTCACGCTCAAGGAACTCGAGCGGGTCCTGTACTACTCGAGTTACATCGT
>JBBSPX010000164.1:0-5381 GCA_038258395.1 Gemmatimonadales bacterium
ACAGCATCCAGAGTGTGACCGTCTCCTGCGGTGCCGCGCCGGCGACGGGGGCGTTGCCGAGTGCGGCGGCGTTTGCGGGTGGACAGGTGTCGTGTGGCCCCGCCGCCCCGCCTGCCCAATGAGCCACATGCACCCTGCGTGGCGGATGACGGTCGCGTGGTCGCGCACACTGCACATCTATCTCACCATGTTCGCGTTCGTGCTGATGGTCTTCTTCGGCGTGACCGGCCTGCTGCTCAACCACGAGGACCTGCTGCCGAGCGAGTCACTCGTCGAGACCACCGGCAGCATCGCGCCCAACTTGCTCACCGAACCTGACAAGCTGATGGTCGTCGAGCATCTGCGAAGCGACTACGGCGCGGGTGGGGCGGTCTCGTCGTTCGATGTGAACGACAACACGCTCTTCGTGACGCTCAAGGGGCCGGGCCGCACCTTCGAGGCGGAGATCGATCGCGCGAGTGGCACGGCAACGATTCGGGATACGCGGCGCGGGATACTCGTGCAACTCGACGATCTGCATCGGGGTAAGGACACGGGGCTTCCGTGGCGCATCGTGCTCGATGCGTCGTCGATCCTGCTGCTGCTCGCGTCGGTGACCGGCATCGTGATGTGGCTCGCGCTGCCCAAGCGCCGGAAGGGCGGCCTCATCGCGCTGGTGGTGAGCATCGCGTTGTTGGGCGGGGTATACATCTGGTTGGTGCCGTAGGCGGGGCTCACCCCGTATTCTGCAACCCCTGCGCAATGCCGTTGACCGTCTCGAGCAACGCATCGAGCAATGCATCGTCGGTACGGTCACTCGCGCGCCAGCGTTCGAGCAACCCCACCTGCAGGAAACTCATCGGATCGACGTAGGGATTCCGGAGCCGAATCGCACGTGCCAACGTCGGATCGTGCGCGAGCAACTCAGCACTTCCGGTGAGTCCCAGCACCATCTCCACCGTCAACCGGAACTCTGCCGCGATGTCGTCGAAGACTGCGCGACACGATTCCGGTGCCAGCGCGGCGTAGCGACTCGCGATCTCGAGATCGCTCTTCGCCAACACCATGTGGAGGTCCTCCAGCATGGTGGCGATCACCGGCCACTCGATCGCCATCGCACGGACCGCCTCGTGCCCGTGCTGCGTGACGATGGCCTTGAGCCCCGTGCCGACACCGTACCAACCCGGCAGCATGTGACGACTCTGGGTCCACGAGAAGACCCACGGAATCGCCCGCAGGTTCTCGACCCCACCGCCCGCTCGCCGCGATGCCGGCCGAGACCCGATCGTCATCCGTTCGATCACGTCGATTGGTGTGGCGTGCCGGAAGTATTCGGTGAATCGCGGATCCTCCCACACCAGTGCGCGGTAGGCGCGCCGACTCTCGCGGGCGAGTTCGGCGAACATCGCTTCCCACGCCGGCTCGCGGGCATCGGGAGCGTTCGGTGCCGCGGTGGCGAGCAGTGTCGCCGCGGTGCTCCGCTCCATCGTGCGGAACGCGATGCCACGGAGGCCGTACTTGGCATCGATCACTTCGCCCTGCTCGGTGAGACGCAACCGACCAGTCACCGTACCACGCGGCGACGCGAGAATACCGCGATAGGTCTTGCCGCCGCCACGACCGACGGTGCCGCCACGACCATGAAAGAAGGTCAGCGCGATGCCGACATCTGCCGCCACAGACGAGAGTGCACTCTGGCCCGCGTGCAGTGCCTGGCGCGACGCCGCCATGCCGCCATCCTTGGCGCTGTCGGAGTATCCCAGCATGATCATCTGCCGATCGCCGCGACGCGCGAGGTGCGCCCGGTACGCGGGCAACGCGAAGAGTGACGCCATCGTCGCCGGCGCACCCTCGAGATCGTTGACGGTCTCGAAGAGCGGTGCCACATCGATCGGCACGCTGCCATCATCGTCCACAAGGTCGGCGGCGCGCGCGAGCAAGAGCACCGACAGCACATCGTCGGCGCCGGTCGCCATGCTGATGATCACCGGACCGATCGCGGCCGCCCCGTGCACTGCGCGACACTCCTTGATCGCGGCGAAGACATCGAGCGTCTCACGGGTCGCGTCGGTGAGTGCGGCATGCGTCGATGTGCCCCCCCCTACTAATTGTGCGGTGCGTTCGGCCACCGAACGGTCGGACCAGTTGTCGTCACCCAACAGGTCGCCGGCCGCCTCCCTGAAGACGAGTGCATGCTGCCGGATATCGAGTGAGGCGAGATGGAACCCGAACGTCTGTACCCGGAGGAGCATGCGCCGCACCGCGAACAGGCCGGCGTGTTCGCCGCGGTTCGCGGCGAGACTGTTGGCGATCGCCTCGAGATCCGTGAGCAGATCATCGACCGTTGGGTATCCGCCGTCCTGCGGGTCGGCGGTCTGGCCGAGCCTGGCACCGATCAGGTGACAGAGCATGCGGTAGGGCATGTTCCGGTAGCGTGCCGGGATCTCGGCGAACGCGGTTGGCAGCAGTGTGCCGTATGCGTCTACCCGTGAGACCACCTCGTCGCTGATCGTTACCCTGCTGGTCGATTGCGACAGCAGCGCGTCGAGTGCCGCGATGTCGCGTTGGTACTCGCCGACAATCGCGCGACGGTGGGCGGCCAGCGCGGCGCGGATCGTGTGACCGTTGACGTTGGGGTTGCCGTCCATGTCGCCGCCGACCCACGACCCGAAACGGAGTAGCGGCATGTCGAGTGCAAAGTCCGGGCGATCGCAGGTGGCGCGCACCGCCTCCTCGATCGACTCGTGGATCGCGGGGACCACATCGTGGATCGGGCCCAGCAGGTAGTAGAGGACGTGTTCGCGTTCGTCCTCTACCGTCGGTCGGGCGGGAGGGCGTGGTGCGGTCTGCCAGGTGGTGGTGATCTCCATCCGGATCTGCGCCTCGATCGACGCGCGCTCCGGTGGTGTCAACGAGCCGTCGGAGAGCTCGAGCAGCCAGCGTGCAATCCGCTGTTCCTTGCGGAGCACCGTCCGACGCGTCGCCTCGGTCGGATGCGCGGTGAACACCGGCTCGATCCGGATCGACTCGACCAGCGCCACCACCTCGTCGGCCGAAAGCCCCTGCTGGCGGAGCGTCTCGAGCGCCTCGCGCACGCCGCCCGGTGGCGCGATGTCTGGCGTGCGGTCGTAGTCCCTGCGGCGGCGGATGCGGTGCACCTGCTCGGCGCGATTGACCACGCGGAAGTAGGTCGAGAACGCCCGCACCAGGTCCGCGGTCCGCTCGACGTCTGTGCCCCCAAGGATCCGTTCCAGCTCGGTGGCGCCGCCGGCTACCCCTTCTCGGCGGGCCACGGCCGCCTGTCGGGCCGTCTCGACGCGTTTGAACAGCGCTGTGCCACCCTGCTCGCGCAACATGTCGCCGACCATGGCGCCGAGCATCCGGACATCGTGGCGGAGATGGTCGTCCTTTTCGGTGAAGGTGGCGCGCGAGGTCACTCCCCGCCCTTCAGGTGGTACTGCACCACCGTTTCGACGCCGAGCGAATCGAGTTCGTGGGTCAGCAGATAGTCGCGGCCGATCTCGTAGACGTAGTCCACCTCTGGAAATTGTGCGCGGCAGACCGCACGTCCCTCGGCGGAGAATGCGATCCACTCGCGCATCGTCGCCTCGGGCGGTGCGTAGCCGCGCACCCAGATGCGGCCATCCTGACCCATCACGATCTGGGTCACGGCAGGATAGCGCTCGGCGACCGGCCGCTTGGGGCTGATGATCGGATCGACCTGCTGGGACTTCATCTCCGGAGTGAGATCCGGATACCGATTCGCGGCCTTTTCGCGAGCGGCCTTCACCGAGGCGTCGGTGACGGTGCGATCGCCGGTGGTCCAGCGGATCACGAGTTTCGGAACGACCCGGAACCCGACCTGATAGATCACGAGCTCGGGCTCATTCCAGGTTGCCACCGCCAGCCGATCGCCTCGGCCTTCGACCTGCGCCCTGCTCTCGAACCAGGGCCGCATCCAGACCGATCCGGGGTCGTCGACCGTCTGCCCTCTTCGGCCGGTCGGTACGGTCATGATCGTGTCGCGCATCACACCGCCGGGACCGTACCGGCGGAGCGCCGCGGAATCCATCGCCCACGACGCGAGCCGCTCGAAGTTGGTGTTGCCGAAAATCTGCTGACCGTCATCGAAGATGGCGGAGTGGTCCGGCCCATTGATCTCTGTCGGGGTCATCGTCACGGTGCGGGCGAACTTCATGTCGGGTCCGAAGAGGTGCCACTGCCACGGCCCGTAGTCGCCGACCCAGAGCGTGTCGCCCGGCATCCGGATCACCAGATATGCATTGGTGAACTCGCCTGGCCCGCGTCCCTCGCGTCCTGCCCGGCCAACCAGTGTCCCGGTCGAGTCGTACCAGCGCACCTCCTGGGTCCCCTGATTGACGACCGCAATCCGACCATCGGTCAGGCGACTACCGCCCATGACCCGGTAGAGGTACTGGTCGTCGGAATCGTCGGCGCCGCCGATCCGGACCACCGGCACACTATCGAGCGAGCAGCGTGCATCGAGCGTCGTCGTCACATTCTCAGCGATCGTCACGCCGGCGCTGTCGCGGGTCGCGAAGGCGGGCGCCGCGTCGGGCGCGCCGGCGCAGGCGGCGATCAGGAGCAGCGGCAGGATGGTGCGGATGGGTTGCATGGGGCATCGGGTGTGAGGGGGAGGGGAGGGGAGGGCTCGTGGGTAACGATACTGCCATATTGGGAGCGGCGGGGGATGCGATCCTCGATGCCAATGGCCAACGACCGTCATTTATCCATGAGGGAATATCAGCATGAGCATCTCAGCCGGAATGATCGCGGAGCTGGAGCAAGAGGCCGTGGCCACCCGTCGGGTACTTTCGCGCCTCCCCGAGGCCCAATTCAACTGGCGCCCCCACCCGAAGTCGTGGTCGCTCGGTGAGCTCGGCCTGCATGTCGCCCAGATCCCGGGCGCGATCGCCGGCCTGGCCGACCACAGCCTCGACACGCCACCGACGTTCACGCAGCTCGAGGCGACCAGCACCGCCCAACTGCTCGAGGCACTCGATGCGAGCGTCGCCGCGGCGAAGACCGCCCTCAATGGCTGGGACGATGCCGCGATGATGGCGGAGTGGAGCATGTCGGCCGGCGGCCAGCAGATCATGGCGATGCCACGGATGGCACTGCTGCGTTCGGTGATGCTCAATCACTGGTATCACCACCGCGGACAGTTGCTCGTCTACCTGCGACTACTCGACCAGCCGGTGCCCTCGGTCTATGGGCCGACCGCCGACGAGAATCCGTTCGGGTAGGGGGAAGGGGGGCCCGACCAATGATGCGCATTCAGGGGCGACCGTAAGGTCGCCCGGCAAGACCAACGAACATCCGTCGGCGCAACCAGCAAACCCCGCCGAACGATGCCACGATCCAGCGCGCCCCGACCCACC
>JBBSPX010000165.1:0-5351 GCA_038258395.1 Gemmatimonadales bacterium
GGAAATATTTATTGCCATTGGCCTCACCATGTGGGTGGGCGCGGCAAGGCTGATACGCGGTCAGGTGCTGGTGCTGCGGGAGATGGATTATGTGACCGCTGCAAAAGCAATAGGCCTCGGGCATTTCCGCATCATCTTCCGGCACATACTCCCCAACATAGCCGGCCAGCTGATGGTGATTGCCGCCGCCAACTTTGCCGCCGCCATCTTGATAGAGGCCGGGCTTTCCTTCCTCGGCATCGGGGTCCGTCCACCCACGCCAACGTGGGGCGGCATGCTGCTCGAGGCGCAGCCCTACCTCGCGTCGGCACCCTGGCTCCTGCTCGCACCGGCCGCTGCGCTGGTCGTGGCGACCGCCGCCGCGACCCTTGGCGGGGATGCCCTCCGTTCCCGCATGCACATGGCGCAGGGTTGACCCCCCCCCTCGTTGTCCGCGACCTGCGGGTCGAGTTTCCCCGGCCACACGAACCGCCTGTCGTCGCGGTCGATGGGATGGATTTTTCGATTGCCCCGGGTGAACTCGTCGCGCTCGTGGGCGAGAGTGGCTGCGGCAAGAGCCTCACCGGGCTCGCCCTGCTCGGCTTGCTGCCGGCGAACGCACGCCTCGGGTCGCGCACGTCGATCGTCTTCCAGGGCCAGGAGCTCGCCGGACTCACGGATGCGGCCTATCGGCCATTTCGAGGCGCACGTCTGGCGATGGTGTTTCAGGACCCGACGTCGTCGTTGAATCCCGTCATGCGGATCGGCGAACACATCCGCGAAGCGCTGACCGCACATCGGTCGCTGTCACGCGCGACGGCTCGCGATCGCGCGATCGCGCTGCTGACCGAGGTCGGTATCGCCGATCCGGCTCGGCGAGTCGACGCGTGGCCACATCAGTTGAGTGGTGGCATGCAGCAACGTGTCATGATCGCCATCGCCCTGGCAGCGGAACCTGATCTCCTCATCGCCGATGAGCCCACCACGGCCCTTGATGTGACGGTGCAGGCGCAAATCCTGGAGTTACTCGACACCCTTCGTGCCGCACGCGGCATGGCCGTGCTCCTCATCACGCACGATCTTGGGATCGTGGCGGGCCGTGCCGATCGGGTGCTGGTGATGTACGCCGGTCGCATTGTCGAATCGGCACCGACCCGGGAACTGTTCCGAGCACCACAACACCCGTACACTCGCGGGCTGCTTCGCTCCCTGCCCCGTCTCGATGGGGACGCCGATGCGCTCACACCGATTCCGGGAAGCGTCCCCTCCCCCGAGCGCTGGCCGGACGGGTGCCGGTTCCACCCGCGCTGCCCGCTCCGCGTGACCCGTTGCACCACGGAGTCTCCACCGCTCGATACCGTGAGGACACTGCACGACGTCGCCTGTTGGGTGGTCCGCGAACGGGGACCCGGATGAGCCCGCTCATCGAAGTGACGGATCTCGTCAAGCACTACACGCCGGGTGGATTCCTTCGGGCCGGGCATCACACAGTTCGTGCCGTCGACGGCGTCTCCTTCGCGATCGCACCAGGCGAGACGCTCGGCCTGGTGGGCGAATCCGGCAGTGGGAAGTCGACGGTCGGGCGCGCGGTGCTGCATTTGGAGGCGCCGACGTCCGGCCGTGTGCTGTTCGACGGCGCCGCGCTCGCGTCGCTCCCAGCCCCGGCGTTGCGCCGGATGCGTCGGCGCATGCAGGTGATCTTTCAGGACCCCGGTGGCTCCCTCAATCCGCGCCATACCGTCGGCGACGCCGTCGGCGAAGGGCTCCGCATCCACCGACTGCTCCCGCGAGAGGCCATTCCCGAACGGGTCGCCGCCTTGCTCGCGGAGGTCGGTCTCGACCCGACGTTCGCAGATCGGTATCCGCACGAGTTCTCTGGCGGACAGCGCCAACGCATCGGTATCGCTCGTGCACTCGCCGTGGAGCCAGAGTTCATTGTCTGTGACGAGCCCGTGACGGCCCTCGATGTCTCGATCCAGGCTCAGGTGCTCAACCTGCTTGTGACACTTCGGGAGCGACGCGGACTCGCCTACCTGTTCATCGCGCATGACCTTGCGGTGGTGCGACATGTGGCGCATCGCATTGCCGTGATGTATCTCGGCACGATTGTCGAGATTGGAGCCGCCGACGCGGTGATTCGCCGACCGATGCATCCGTACACCCAGGCCCTCGTCTCTGCCGTCCCGGATCCCGATCCTGATCGACAATCCGCCCGCATTGTCCTCGCAGGAGAGCCACCGTCGCCCGCCGCACCGCCGCTCGGATGCCCATTTGCGGCCCGCTGCCTGCATCCCGATCGCAACACGCGCTGCACAACCGAGCGCCCCACGCTCCGCCCAGTCGGCGCACAGGAGGTGGCATGTCATCACGCCCGCTGAGTGACGTTGCCGGGTGGGTCCCGATCACGATCGTCGATGCATTCGCCGACGGTCCGTTCACGGGCAACCCCGCCGCCGTGGTCGTCCTCGAAACGGAGGCATCAACGGGTTGGATGCAATCGGTGGCGATGGAGATGAATCAGGCCGAGACCGCCTTCGTGCGCCGCATCACCGACGACGCCTGGTCCCTTCGCTGGTTCACGCCGTTGGCCGAGGTGGACCTGTGTGGCCACGCGACGCTCGCAACCGCCCACGCACTCTGGGAATCGGGGGTAAGCGACGCGGCAACGATTGCCTTCGACACTCGAAGCGGTCGACTCACGGCCGGCAGGGAATCAGACGGGATGATCGTGCTGGATTTCCCGGCCATCAGGTCCACAGGCGCCGAGCCTCCACCATCCTGCCGCGACGTGCTCGGTGTCGAGCCGGAGGAAGTCCTGATGGGCGCGTTTGATCTGCTCTGTGTGCTACCCGATGCCGATGCCGTGCGCACGCTCGCCCCGGACCTGGCGCAAATCGCCGAGTGGCCGGTCAGGGGAGTGCTCGTCACGGCGCCCGGAGATCGTGCCGGGGTGGACTTCGTCTCGCGCTGTTTCTTCCCGGCGCTCGGTGTGCCGGAGGACCCCGTCACCGGAAGCGCGCACTGCGCGCTTGCTCCATGGTGGGCCGGTCAACTCAAGAAGGCGGATCTGATTGGGGTGCAGCTGTCGCGCCGTGGTGGGCGAGTGGGATGTCGCGTAGTGGGCGATCGAGTGGAACTTCGGGGTCGAGCAGTCTCCACCGTGCGTGGCACCCTGACCGTCTGACCGGTCAGGGGCCTGTGGCGGCCGAGGAGGGGCTTGAGGAGCCAAGCGTCTTGCCGCCGCCAAGCACTCGACCCCCGAGTGGGGCCTCGCCCAGCGACGGCGCACGATCACGCTGGATCGGTTCGACCGCAAAGAGTGACACCTTCGGGACCGCAGCGCCCATCGCAATGACGAGGCGAGTGCCATCGGGGCGCGTTTCTGAACGGCGAATCACCGCGTGGTCGACGTCATCAATCCACATCCGGGCTTCCTTGCCATCCAGGCGCGTCTTCACAATCCAGACGTTTCCGAAGGTCAGGCCACCGATCGCGGGCTTCGCCTCGCTCGTCTGCCCCACCACTTCGTACTCCAACCAGGCCATGTCACGACCGTCGCGTGAGACGACCGGCAAGGCCCCCTTCACGCCGGGACCCCAGCGAAGTGCGCCCAGCACGAGATCGATCCCGGTCCGGGAGTAGGGGGCTGCCGGATGCATCAATGACCGCCGCACGACTCGCCCGGCGAGGTCACGCGTTTCGGTCTTGACCACTCGACGATCGAAAGCCTGACGGACCTGGCTGCCATCGGCGTTCTGGTGAAAGGACCTCACGGTCCGCAGTTCGTACCGTTCAAGCCAGACGGAATCGATGACCGGACGCTTGACGGAGTCGGTGACGACCTTGGTGGCGACCCAGTAGCGCTCGCCCTTCACGCGGACGGTGTCCAACTCAAAATCCGCCTCGGACACCAGCGTACTGTCGATCCCATCCAGGCGAAGCGTCATTTCCGATGCCTTGAGCGGCTTGAGGCGCCGACCGTCCGCCGTCGGTACCGAGCCGTAGAACGCATAGTTCTGGAGCTCCCACCCGACAGCGGAGCACGAGGTGAGCGCTAGGGTGGCGCCAAGGACGGCGAGCAATGGAGTACGCAGTGGTCGATCCTTCGGCGATGCAGTGTCGGGGGGAAGCGGTGGCCTGTCCGGCTGGTACGGCAAAATAGCCCGGGAGGTTGAGGGGTGGTATTAACACCGGCAACTTCGTCGCGTCGTACCAGCCATGAAGCTCCCCTTCTGCCTCCTGGCACTCACCCTTTCGCTCAGCAATCGGGGCCCGTTCAAGGACTCCGCCATTGTGCCCAGAGTCACCTCGGTCGACTCGGCGCGTCACGTCTTGCAACGGCTGGCATGGGGACCGACACCGGGGCAGATCGACCGCGTGGCGAAGGAGGGAGTCGACCGGTGGATTGCCGAGCAGCTCGAGGTGACCTCGATCGACGATCCGGCGCGTCGATTGGCGGAGGGCCGGCGGATCTCGCTGGCCACCCCAACCGTCGAGTTGATCCGGATTTATGCGTCCCGGCGGAGCGCTCTGGCCAAACGCGATTCTACCGGATCGCGCCCCCGCGTGCCTGACGGTGACCACCCGGTCGACATCCGCACGGTCCTGATCGACTACGGCACGGTCACCCTGACGCGCCAGGCAACGTCGACCCATCAGCTCGCCGAGGTCCTGGCCGACTTCTGGACCAACCACTTCAATGTCTTCCTGAACAAGGGACTGGATCGCGTCCTGCTGCGTGATCACATCGAGGATGCCATTCGCCCCCACACGCTGGGGCGCTTCGAGGACCTGCTGCTCGCCACCGCAACCAGCCCCGCGATGCTGTTCTACCTCGACAATGCACGGAGCGTGGCGCCGCGACCGACGGTCGGGACACGCCCTGCTCGAGGGATCAACGAGAACTACGCCCGCGAACTGCTCGAACTCCACACGCTCGGCGTTGATGGCGGCTATTCCCAGGCCGATGTGATCGCGGTGGCGCGGGCCCTCACCGGCTGGGGCTTCGATCCAGGGACGGGACGCTTCCGATTCAGCGCCGCCGCTCATGATCGCGGTGCGAAGACCATCCTGGGGGTGACCTTTCCATCGGGGGGGGGAGAGGCGGAGGGACGCCAGGTGCTGCACCTGCTGGCGACCCACCCGAGCACCGTCAGGCACATCACCACCAAACTCTGTGCCCGATTCGTGGCCGACGATCCACCCGCAGCATGCATCGCGGCCGCGACTCGAGCGTGGCAAGCCACCGATGGAGAGATCCGCGCGGTGGTCCGCGCGATCATCCAGAGCGACGCCTTCTGGGCCGAGGCCTCCGAACCCACCAAGGTGAAATCACCGCATGAGTTCCTCGTGAGCGCCCTGCGTGCCCTCGA
>JBBSPX010000166.1:0-5338 GCA_038258395.1 Gemmatimonadales bacterium
AATCGAGTCGGCCCGAGAGCCCTTCACCCGACACGAACAGCAGGTTGCCGTACACCGATACATCACTCTGCGAGGCGGGGCAGAAGTGCGCCGCCGCCAGCGTCGGCTTCACTGGGTTTGAGATATCCCACACCTGCCAGCCGTTGTAGTTGCCCTGGATCGCGTACTTGCCCGTGAACGCCAGATCGGAGTTGGTCACCCCTTCGAATCGCTCGGGTGCGTGTGTATTCGAGAGCAGGCGCATGTTCCACGACGCTTCCTCGGCATCGTAGAGCCCGGCCTTGAGCCCGATACGGCGATCAGGCATCGGCGGGACGACCATCGCGCTGGGCTTGGCACTCGGCATCTCGCCCGCCATGGCGCCGCTCGAGCCGGAGGAACAGGCCCCGAGCACCAGCAGTCCTCCAATTGCCGCGAGCAGGGTGGTGCGGGACCGCAGTGGACCAGTCAAAATGTGCATATGGGACTCCTCGTGACGGACGGATCGGGAGAGTGGGACAGCGTGTTCTGTGATCAGGAACCACTGTCCCGGAACAGGATCTCGGCGAGCAACAGTTGCATGCGGGCGATCTCGGTGCGCTGATCGACCTGGACATCATTGGCGAACTTGAAGGTGGTCTCGTCCTGCGCCGCGCCGTCGGTGGCGAACAAGGCATCGACCATCGTGACGGCGCCGGTGTGGTGCTGGATCATGTCGCGCAGGAAGCGCGTGTCGAACTCCTCGCCCCGCGCGGCGTCGAGCGCCATGAGCTGGTCCATGCTGAGCATCCCCGGCATGTGCATCTCCGGCATCGTCATCCCATCCTTACCATGCTGCATCATCCCGGCCGCCTCGGCGTCGGGCACCGGGCGACCGCGGGCGGCGAGCCAGCGCTGCATGGTCAGGATCTCATCCTGCTGTGAGTTGATGATGCGAGACGTGAGACGTAGGACCACCGGACTCGCGCCATGGTCCTTGGCCCACCTGGAGATCTGCACCGCCTGCGCATGATGACCGATCATCCCCGTCATGAACGTGACATCGGCCTCGGTGTAGGGGAGGCGGATGCTGTCGGCCTTGGCCCGTGCAATCGAGGAGGGAGTCGCAAGCGGACCGCTCGACGCCATCGGGGCCGGCGGCGGCGCCGGGGTCGACTGCCCCGGACTGCAGGCAGAACCAAAAGCGGTGAACACCACAAGGAGGGAAGATCGCACGATGGACATACCCGGATTCTACGGCCACTGGCCCCGATTCGTAAGCGCCCGGGCTGGCGCCGACATCCCATCGTGCAACTTTCGAGGGTAGGCGCATCTCCCGCCCGAACCCAGAACCGGTGAGGATATCATGCGTCAGATCGCCATTGCCCTCGTGCTACTCGCCCTGCCAGCCTCCCTCCAGGCCCAGGGCTGGATTGAAATCGAACGCCCCGTCGGCCCAGTCCGTGGCTCTCCAGCCGTGGTTCGGGTCGAATCCCACGTCAGTGTCACGGTCGACGGGCGGATCGCCCGATACGAAGTGACCGAACGAGTCCGGAACAGCGGCGGAGGGATCGCCGAGGGGATGTACCTCTACCCGCTGCCGGGCGAGGCCGTCTTCAGTGACTTCTCACTGTTCCAAGGTGAACAGGAGCTGAAGGGCGAGATGATGGGCGCCGATCAGGCACGCGGCATCTACGAGGAGATCGTCCGTCGCCTCAAGGATCCCGCGCTGCTCACCCTTGTGGGTCACGGGCTGGTGCGAGCTCAGGTCTTCCCGGTCCAGCCCGGCGAGACGCGCACGGTCGTGCTCCGATTCACACAGGTACTCTCGCGCGACAGTGATGCCCTCCGGATCCGCTATGCGGCGGGTAGCCGCGGCGATGCGCCGGTCACGATGTCAATCGCAGTGGCCAACGCCGAGCAGTACGCGACCGCCTACTCGCCCACCAATCCGATCGCCCAGAGTCGCCGCGGTGGCACCTTGCAGATCACCGTCACGCCGCCAGTCGCGGGTGATGTGGATGTGGTGCTGCCGTTCCAGCGCGGTCTCGTGGGCGGCACCGTGCTGGCCCACGCCGAGCCCGGCGAGGACGGATTCGCGTTGCTCTTCCTGGCACCTCCCGCTGCGGCAGAGGAGCGGATGGTGCCGCGTGACCTGACCTTCGTGGTCGACATCTCCGGCTCGATGAGTGGTGCGAAGATGGAGCAGGCGCGCGCTGCACTTCATCAGGCGCTCGCAAGCCTCGGGATCCATGACCGCTTTCGGCTGGTGGCGTTCAGTAGCGGCATCCGTCACTTCCGCGAGGGTTTCACTGCAGCAACCCCGGCGATGATCGCGGAGGCGAACCGCTTCGTCGATGGATTGAACCCGAACGGTGGAACCAACCTCGAAGGTGCAGTTGCAGCCGCGCTCGACACGCCGACCGAAACCAGCCGCATGGGGGTGATATTTCTCCTGACCGATGGGATTCCATCGGTCGGAGAGCAGGAGCCCGACCGCATCGCCGCGGGTGCGGCGGGACGCATCGGTCGCGCGCGCATCTTCACGATCGGCGTCGGTCAGGATGTGAACACCTATCTGCTGGATCGGCTCGCCGTCGAGGGGCGCGGCACTGCCACCTATGTGGCACCGGGCGCCGATGTCGAGGAGGCCGTTGGCAGCTTGACCTCGAAGCTCGCGCGTCCCGCGCTGGTTGATCTCCGGATCGTGAGTGCGCCGGTGCGCTTCCTCGATGAGGCACCGGCGGTGCTCCCAGACCTGTTCTATGGCGAGGAGTTGGTCGTGATGATGCGCTACCGTGGTGCTGGCCAGGGTCCGGTCGTGTTCGAGGGTACGCGCGGCGGACAGCGCGAACGCTTTACCGTTCAAGGCAACTTCCCACGCCAGCAGTCGGAGAATTCCTATGTTCCGCAGCTCTGGGCCGCGCGCCGAATTGGCGAGCTCAGCCGTCAGCTCCGGATCGAAGGCAATACGACGGCGCTCGTCGCGCAGATCCGGGACCTCGGTCTTCGGTACGGCATCCTGACCGAGTACACCTCGTATCTCGTCCAGGAACCGTCGCAGCTCGCGGCAAGCACGCCGAGACCGGTCGTGGCTGGTGCCGGTGCGGCCCGCGAGATGACGGGCCAGCGCGCCTTCGATGCCGCCAAGGCGAGTGCGAATCTCTCAGCCAGCGCAACTGTGGCAGAGGCCGACGAGGCGGTGCGTCAGCGGATGGAACAGATGGCGCCCGCCGAAACTCAGTCGCGCCGCGACGGTCCATCGGGCGAGGGACGGATCCAGCGTGCCGGCGGCAGGATCTTCGCGATGCGCGGCGGTATCTGGACCGACGTCGGGCACACCTCGTCGCTTCAGGTGACCACGGTGGCTCCGTTCAGTGATGCGTGGTTCGCCCTGGTCGCCGAGCGGCCATCGCTCAAGGCACCGCTGTCGGTGGGAAGTCCGTTGGTCCTTGCCGGCCGGCGCGCGAGCCTCAAGGTTGATGCAGGCGGCATCACCTCCTGGGCTCCAGGCGCCATGGCCCGATTCCTCCGCGAGTTCGAGGGGCAATGACCGACGTGGTCGCAGCACTCTTTCGTGAGTATCACGATTCGCTCGTGCGCATGCTGATGCGGCGCACGGGCGATCGTGACCGCGCGGAGGAGATCGCCCAGGAAACCTTTGCCCGCGCCGTGGTGGCGCCGCCCCGCAATCCGCGGCCATGGCTCTTCGCGGTGGCGCTCAACCTGGTGCGCGAGGAGGGCCGGCGGCGAGTCCGGCAAGACCGCCGCCTGGTGCTCTACAAGGCCGAGCAGGATGGTGCGGCGGAGAGCCCGGCGGATGTGATGGATCGGCACGGACGGATCGAATCGGTGCGTGCCGCACTCGACACCTTGAGTGAGCGCGATCGCGATGCCCTGCTGCTCAAGGCCGAAGGTTTCAGCTACGACGACATCGCCGCGACGCTCGGCCTCGCACGCGGCGCGGTCGGCACCACACTCTCACGTGCGCGCCGCAAACTGGTCGAAGCATATCGAGACGGAGAGGGAGCACACGATGTCGCATCTTGATGATGGCCTGATCCAGGAACTGCTCGACGGCGAGGTCCCGTCGACCGCGTTGGCGCCGATCCAGGCTCACCTCGCATCGTGCGCCGAATGTTCCGCTCGGCTCGACGAAGCACGTGACTTCGCATCGACGTCGGACGAGATGATCGCCTGGCTCGATGAGCCGGATGTCACGGTACCAGTCGTGCCAGTTGCTACTCCAGATATTGCGCCGCGACGGACGGCGGCGACCTGGCCTCGGAATGTGGCGTGGGCCGCGTCACTCATGCTCGCGGTCGGGCTGGGCTATACCGCTCGTGGCGGGCTTGTACCAACAACGCCTGTCACACCAGCCGGACCGGTTGCGGCACCAATGCCGCGTGGGGGGGGGACAGCAGCACGAGACGAAGCAGCCAATGCATTGACTGAGAGTGCGGCCGACTCATCACCGACTCCTGCGGAGCCTCGTCGTGCCACGGCGGCGGAGCCGGCGCCGACCCCGCCAGCCGACCGCGATGCAGCCAAGCAGGCCGCGGACAACGCCGCGGTCGGCTCAACGGAGGACGCCAGCCGTCAGGCGTCGGAGTCAGGGGTCATGCAGCCGCGAGATGCACTGGGCGGGTCGCGACGGGAACGCGCCGACGCGGTACCGGTCGAGCGCCAGCTGGATGCGCCAGCGGCAATGGGTGCCGCGGCACCGCGACTCGTGGCGCGCGATCAGTCAACCACCAAGGCCAGCGAGGCCCGTGCGACACTCGATTCGCTCGGCACCCCCATTGGCACCGTGTTCCGGATCGAGGGACTCGAGTTGCTGCGCTCGGAACTTTCAGGTAACGAGGTACGGCTGGTCTATGCTCATCCGGACGGGGAGGTGACCCTGGTGCAGCGCCGAGTCGGGACACAAATGGCGTGGCACCTCGTGGCGCCAGCCGATTTTCCGGCGGCGGTGCTCCGTGAGCTCAGGGCGCGGGTGAGGTAGCGCCTGTCATTGCGAGGGCCGACAGGCCCGAAGCAATCTCGTCGCACCCCTGAAGGTCCGAGTCGGATGCGCCGCCGAGGCGTACTGGGCTCACCTTCCGAACTCGCCGCTACGCGGCTCAGACAGCGGAACGTGAGCCCAGTACGCCTCGGCTGGCGCGTGGTTGGCATTCGAGTAAACTTGAAGGAACGATCACTCCGCCCACCTCAACGCGAGATCCATCATGCCTGGAGTCCGAGTCCTTGTCGGGACCAAGAAGGGGGCATTTGTCCTCACGTCTGACGCCGCACGCAAGGAGTGGCAGGTCGAAGGCCCGCACTTCGCGGGGTGGGAGATCTACCATGTGAAGGGATCGCCGGTCGATCCGAATCGCAT
>JBBSPX010000167.1:0-5329 GCA_038258395.1 Gemmatimonadales bacterium
AATGCCGCCACGAGTGTGGTGCGCTTCATCTGCTCCTCGATGGTCGGGCGCCGGATGGCGCTAGTGGTCGTGGCTGGCATCGGTCCGCTCCGTCTGTGAGTCATTGCCCGGCGCACCGCGGCGTGGCGTATCGGCAGCGCCGGCGGCAGGCGTGACTGCCGACGAGACCTCGATCTGATTGCCGTCGACAAAGAGCTGGGTGACCTTGGTCGAATCCGCGAACAGGCCGCCCTTGGTGATCGTCAGGTTGGCGATCTTGCCGACCTCGATGGAGCCAAGTCGATCGCCGACGCCGAACAGCGTCGCGGGATCGATCGTCATCGCCTTGAGCGCACGAAGCGGATCGAGTCCGGCTTCGACCGCATGGCGCGCATTGGCCAGGAAGTTGGTGTAGTCGTTGCCGGAGGCGATCACGAACCGGACGCCCGCGCCCGCCAGCTTGCCCGGGCTCTTGGGCAATTCAACCCGATCGCGGAGCACATTCATCTGTTCCGGTTCGGGCGTGGCGCTGGTGTCCGCCCGGCCGCCGGTCGGGGCCGTCCGACGCGGAAAATCAATATCGAGCAACACCATGACATTTTCGGCCCGCAGTCGATCGGTCACCTTGTAGGCCTCACGCCCACCGGCGATGATCGGCTTGAGCCCAAATTCCTTCGCCAGATCGAGCGCCCTCGTGATCTCACGCTCGCTATTGGCGGCCATCACGACCGGGATCGTCCCGGCCAGCACCGGCTGGAGGGCCTCGAGCGTCGGATCGTGATCTGGCCGATTCATGCCACGCGGGCTTCGAGCGTACGCCGCCCTCAAGTCACGGTAGTGCTGGGCGTCGAGCAGTTCCTGCCTGAGTTGCGCGAAGACACCCATGAGTGATCCCGGATATCCGCCGCCGCCACCGCGCGAGAAGCCGATGTGCTGGGCCACGCCGTCGCGGACGATCAGGGCCGGCACCGGGGCATCGCGGAGCGTGATCACTGCCGACGTGCCGCGGAAGATGCCGTTGGACGGTGCGGTGAGTGCCGCAGTGAAACCAGCGCCGTGCGCGGCCTTGAAGGCATTCGTCGCCGGTTCGAGCTCGGTCGCGGCCCGCATCTCCGCTTGCATGCCCAACGCGTAGTTGGAGTTGGGAGCACCGGTCCGCGCCGGCGTCTGCGTCGCGCCCCCGCCGCCACCACCGCCAAATCCGCCCCCGCCCCCGCCGCCTCGGCTCGGCATGCCGAGCGAGGAGGAGGCGTCGATCAGGCCGGGATAGACGGTGAGACCGTCGCCATCGACTATCCGCGCGTCGGCCGGCGCGCGCACATCGGCGCCCACCGCGGCGATCAGGCCATTACGGATGACAATCGTCCCCTTCTCGATCACCGGACCAGAGGCCGGCTCGATACGAGCGCCGGTGATGGCCCAAGTGGTCGGTGGGACGGCGGGATGCTGAGCGGAGCTCGGCGGTGCCAACAGGACCGCGAGGGCCGCCACGCCCGTGAGGCGGACAGACAGATGCATCGGGTGCACTCCGATGGTGAGAGAAGTTGGGGGAACGACCCAATCTACGTTGGAAGGGGCTGGGAGGTTGAGTACTGTCACCCCGAACGCAGTGAGGGGGCGGCGCGTGGCCATGGTACAATCCCCTCGGCTCCGCCGCCTCACTGCGTTCGGCGTGACAGCTTTCAGCATCCAGCGTTGAGGGCTGAGCGTCAAGCGTTTAGCGTTCAGCCTCCATCTCCTCGCACCACAGGAAACCGCCATGCTCCGCACGCTGCTCGCCACATCGCTCCTCCTCGCCGCCTGCGCCCCGGCCAAGGATGCACCCGAAGCGCCTGACGCGGGCAGCACTCCCGTGGTCTCGGTCGCCGCCGAACCCGCGGCGCCCGACACGCCCGCGCCCAGCGCGATCAGCAACTCGCCCACCACGATCGCCACCGCGACGTTTGCCTCGACCCTCGGAATCGACATTGCCGAGTTCGAGCACAACGAGGCGGGACTCTACTGGAAGGATCGCGTCGTCGGCAAAGGGCAGGAAGCCAAGATCGGCAGCCAGGTCAGTGTCAAATACGATGGCAAGTTCCCCGATGGGAACGCGTTCGAATCGGGCACATTCCCGTTCACGGTCGGCGCCAGGCAGGTGATCGATGGCTGGGATCAGGGCATCAAGGGGATGAAGGTCGGCGGCAAGCGCACGCTGATCATCCCGGCCTCGCTTGCGTACGGCCCGGCCGCCAATGGGAAGATCCCGGCCAACGCGACGCTGGTGTTCGAGGTGGAGCTGCTGGAGGTGCAGTAGGGCGTGAAGCGCACGCTTCTCGCTTCTCGCCTCTCGTGTAGACTTCGCACCGTCCGTCACAATCAAGGCCTGAATCCCGGAGTTCCCGTGTTCCGTTCGACATTCCTGCTCGCGATCTGCCTGCCGACTGCCCTGCTGGCCCAGAAGGACACGGCCCCATCGCCGGACTGGCCGATCCACTCGTTGGACCGCCCGAAGCCGATGGTGGTGCATCCCGGCGGCCCCGCCGTCGTGCCGCCGCCGGCCGACGCCGTGGTGCTCTTCGACGGTCGAAATCTCGATCGCTGGCGCTCCGATGCCGATTCGAATGCGGCCGCCCCGTGGCGCGTCATCGATGGCGCCATGGAAGTGGTGCCAGGGAGCGGCGCGATCCATACCGTCGCCGGATTCGGCGATGCGCAGCTCCACGTCGAATGGATGTCCCCGACGCCCGTGATGGGGAGCGGCCAGGACCGGGGCAACAGCGGCATCTTCCTGATGGGTCTCTACGAGGTCCAGGTCCTCGATTCGTGGGAGAACGACACCTATGCCGATGGTCAGGCCGCCGCCGTCTACGGCCAGTACCCGCCGCTCGTGAACGCCTCACTGCCACCGGCGAGTTGGCAGAGCTACGACATTCTGTTTCGGCGACCGCGCTTCGGGACCGACGGCGCGGTGACCGAGCCCGCCCGTGTCACCGTCTTTCACAACGGCGTTCTGGTTCAGCAGAACGTGACGTTGACCGGGCCGACCGAGCACCACGAGCGGCCGCCGTACGTCAAGCATCCCGATCGCTTGCCACTCGGACTGCAGGACCACGGCTCACCGGTGCGATACCGCAACATCTGGATTCGCCCGCTCGGCCAGCGTCCGTGAAGGCGCTGGATGGCATCGGTCGCCGCTTCGCGCGGTGGCTCAACACACCGCGCCGCGCGCAGGCACGCGTCGCGACCAGTGCACCCGGCAAGCTGGCGCGCACGCTTCGTCCGGGTGACGTGCTCCTGATCGAGGGATCGTCACGGATCTCGAGTGCCATCAAGTATCTGACGCAATCAAGTTGGTCGCATTCCACGCTCTGCGTGGCGCACCCCGATCCCAATGCGCCAGAAGGCCTCGACCCGAACATCTTGCTCGAGGCCGACGTGAGCGAAGGCGTCCGACTGGTGCCCCTCTCGAAGTACGCCGGGTTGCACACCCGTATCTGTCGACCGGTCGGCCTCTCCGACGACGAGATTCGCCACGTGATCGATCATGCGATGTCGCGGCTGGGTCATCGGTACGACATGAAACACATCGCCGATCTTGCCCGCTACCTCATCCCGAAGCCACCGGTGCCAAACAAGTATCGCCGGCGTCTGCTGGCGCTTGGCAGCGGCGATCCGACCCGTGCGATCTGCTCGTCGCTCATCGCCGAGGCGTATCAGGCGGAACGCTATCCGATCCTTCCCGACGTGAAGCAACTGATCCAGCGGGTGAATGGTCGTGACGAGGCACGCGAGGTGCTCCATATCCGACACTACTCGCTGTTCACGCCACGCGACTTCGATGTCTCGCCATATTTCCGGATCATCAAGCCGACGCTCGAGGATGGCTTCGACCCGCACCTCCTGAACATCGCAACAACCACGGCGGAGTTGGCGGTGCCGACGTGAACCGCTGGGTGACGCTCCTGCTGACATTGGGGATCGCCACGCCACTTGCCGCCCAATCGCCCACCACCAGCGTGATCCTGCTCGGCACCGGGATGCCGCGTCCGAACCCAGCGGCATCGGGCCCCGCCACGGCAATCACCGTCGGCGACCGCCTCTTCCTGTTCGATGCCGGCCCCGGCGTGATGCGCCAGCTCGCGGCCGCCGGCCTCCCGATCAGTGGCCCCACGGCACTCTTCCTGACGCATCTGCACAGTGATCACACGCTCGGCTATCCCGACCTCGTGCTCACCTCGTGGGTGATGCGACGCACGCATCCGTTCCCGGTGTATGGTCCGCCCGGTACCGCTCGATTCGACTCCCTCGTGCATGCGGCGTGGGCAACCGACATCCGCGTTCGGACCGAGGGACTCGAACAGGAAATCGCCGGCGGCGACCGTGTCACGGTGCGTGAGTTTGCAGAGCCGGGGGTGATCTACGACAGTGCCGGCGTCGTCATCAGCGCGATCCGTGTGTCGCACGGTGACTTCCCCAACAGCTATGGCTTCAAGATCGTGACGCCCGATCGAGTCATCGTGATCTCGGGCGATACCGCGCCGAACGGCGAGCTCGAGCGTGCGGCACGCGGGGCCGATGTGCTGGTGCACGAGGTGTACAGTGCCGCGCATCTCACGCCTGAGGATCGGCCCGGGGGTGAATCATGGCCCGCGTACATGCGCGCGTTCCACACCAGTGATGTCGAGGTCGGCGAGATCGCATCTCGGGCGCGCCCCAAGCTGCTATTGCTCACGCACATCATTCGGATGGGCGCCACCGATGCGGAACTGCTCGCCGGTGTCCGCGAGGGCGGGTACGCGGGCCGCGTGGAGATTGGACGGGATTTGGGACGGTGGTAGGAACGAGAGGCGAGAGGCGAGAAGCGAGAAGCGAGAACTGTGTGTCCCCCTGAGCGCAGCGAAGGGGCGGAGTATGGTGACCTCTCTGTCACTGGTGAGTCACAGTGAAAGGCATCGCTTCGCCGCTTCACTTCGTTCAGCGTGACAATGGTCCGCCACACGTCACATCTCGCTTCTCGCTTCTCGCTTCTCGCTTCTCGTTTCTCGTTTCTCGTTTCTCGCCCTACGGCTGGTAAAACCGTGTCGTCGGGTACGCCAACTCGATCCGGTCATTCGCCGCGAACGCCAGCAGCAGCTCCTCCCAGATCTTCTCCGCGCTGGAGCGCCGCTGATCGGGACGGCAGCGGTAGCGCATCGTCAAGACCACACCACTGTCCGCCACGCTCGTGATCACGCCGGGATCCCCTTCGAGCCACACGGCGACATGGTGGCCGCCCCCTGGTGGGGGAGTGCGCATCGTCTTGTCGCGTACCTGCAGTGTCTGCCGCGTGATGATCTCTTGCAGCATTTGCTTCGCCAGCTGCCAGTCG
>JBBSPX010000168.1:0-5311 GCA_038258395.1 Gemmatimonadales bacterium
CATCGGCCTTCCGTCGATGTGTTTCCATCCGATGACCCTCCGGTAGGTACGAAATCTACGCTACCCGAAGTGCCTCGTCGAACTGGGGTACAGAGCAACTGTGCCACAGTGGCCATGAACCCTGCGATCGATTCCTTGGCGGACTGAGCAAGCGGCGCGAGCCGCTTCTTCAAGGATGCCAGTGAGACAGGAGCCTGGGTGAGCAATGTGACTTGAGCAATGAGACGCCGAACCTGCCCTGCCGACAGATGAGACCAGGAGCGTACTTGCGCCGCGATGTGCCCCTGCTCCTCCACTCCGAATTCGCCATCCGCAGCTGCCACCGCTGCCGCGACCTGGATCGTGAGGAGCGCCGCCTGATAACTCGCTGTGGTGCGATCGGCGACGTCGCTGCCGGTCGTCGAGAACAGAACCACCGTATCCGCTTGCTTCGGGACTCTGGCACCGGCGAGCACATCTGGCTCAAGCCCAATCTGCTGCGATTCCAAGGCGTGCACCAGAGCCACGATCCTGTTCTTGTTCAGCTCTCCGGGACGCCCAAGGCCCTCAAGCACCTCGCCAAACGTCATCGATACCGCATCGGCGTCGGTCGCTCGACTCTTAAGGGTGCCCAAACCCTTCTGCGCGTCCTCCGGCCACAGGGTGGTGGGGAGCAGCAACATCCCTTCGAGGCTATTCAATGCATCGGGATTCTTCAGCGAATACCGGCTGAACGCCTCCAGTTCCTGCGTGGCCGCGTCCACGATCACTTGCAGCTTCTTGATCGGGGCAGTGAGCGCGGTGACATCGGGGGTTTCCCCGAAGGTGAGTGTCGGGAGGGTGTACCCGCGGAATCCAGATGATGCCGGTCGATGTACGAGCTTGAGCTTGGTCCGATTCCGCGGAAGAACCATTCCCTCGCCGTACACCGCGATGTACTCCCGCACGAACAGCTTCTCGAACTGCGCCGAACACCGCCTCGCCGGCGTCCTGAGAGAGATCGACGGATCGTGGGCGATCCAGGCGAGGGCGAGATCCGAAGCGATAGGGGCGGAGTCCAGAGCCGCTTGACCGAGGGCAAGCCGGATGTAGGTCGGCAACTCGTAAGTTTGGGGGAACTGCGGTATGGGGAGGAGGTACGTCTGGGTTGGGTAGAGGGCCAATGTCACCCAGTCGAGCAGCGACCCGGCGTACCTCCGGAATGATCCGGACTTCTCGCCATAGATCAGGAGGAGCCGACGAAGTTCTTCGGCGATGATGGGCCATTCCTCCCGAGCCGTGTCATAAGTCTCCGCGTCGATGATGGCACGGCGTTCGAGACCGTAGAAAAATAGGAAGACGTAACCGATGTCTGCGCGAGGATCCGATCGACCATTGGCCAGCCATTCGAGATAGGAACGTCTTGCAGTCGTATCGATCTCGGAGAAGCTCGGCCAGTACCCCATATGGTTCACTGTGTAGTTGCCGTAGGCCCCGACCGTGAGCGATGGATTGATCAGGCAGCGATCGTTGTTTCCATAGGGAGTGGACAACGACGTGCCGACATAGATCATCCCGCCGGGGAGACTCAGGCTCCCGATGGTCGTGGTTTCGCCGGGCGGCACCCATTTAGCCGGCCCGAATCCACTCGGAGCCTGAGGGACCCGAAACGTGAATGTCGAGGGGGGGGACACAGACGCGACTCGGACAGGCTGATCACTGACGACCCGGGTCGGTTGGGCCACTACCGGAAGAACCGGATTTATCCGGCCGGGCGGCACATGGCGCACCGGAGGTTCATGGTGGACGGGTGGTTGTTGTCGAACTGGCTCAGCTCGGGATTGAACGGGCTCCTGGCCACTCGCTTGGCGCGGCTCTTCCTGCTTTGCAGACGCGCGAACGCCGAGGATGGTCCTGCTCACTCGTTCGACCTTCGGAGCGCTCGATGGATACGTCACATGACTGATCGGCCGCCGGGGATGCTGACGTTCCTGTCCCGGCGATGTTAATGATCCAGGGGGAGTCCGTGGGTGGGCACTCGCGCCACCACCAGAGCCTTTCCTGAGGACGTTGAGCAGTAGAACGACCAGTCCGGCGACGATCACCATGATCAGGGGGACGGTGCCAGCGATGGCGAGGAGTCCGAGGATCGCCGCGATGGCAATCTCGATTCCACTGACTCTGCTCCTCTTCATGGCATCGCCGATCTGTGAGAACACCGGCACATCTGCTGTCCGCGGGACGGGGACGGGTGTGCGCCTGGGGGTGGTGGTCTATCGCCGAATGGGGGGTCGGCGTCGCAGGGACTGCGGAACGAAGTGATTGCTGGCGGTCCGCGCGTCTCATCACGAATCTACACCGACTTTGCGCTCCGCGAGCGGCGCCGCCACTACCGCCCTGCGACTTGCCAGTCGACCGGGGGAGGGGCGGACGCAACCTCCAGAAATACGGTGCACGTCGACGGTAGGCCAAGCTGGTACAAGTCGTAGTTCACCATCGTAACGAGGACCGATCAAGGTGCCACCATTGAAGCTCGATTGCCACGGAGCTCCCGACGCATGCATGGCCCCCACATCTTCTGGTACCTCATTCGACATGGCACACGAGTTGTCAGTCAAGTCGCTCGCCGCCCTTGCGGGCCGCGTTCCTGCCGACTGACAAGAAATTATCGCGCCGTTCGCAGCAGACCCCACCCCGTAAGCTTCCCGCGCCTCAACCCATTCATCACGCAATGACCCGCACCCGCCGCCCCAACTCAACGCTGTTCCTCGCCACCCTCCTCGGCGCCGCCGTCGTCGGGTGCTCCAACCCGTCCCCCCAGGCGGAGCTGTCGAGTCACGCGCCGACCGGCATCCCCTGGATCGACGACGTGACGTCGCTCACGTTCCACATCCCCGACTCGATCGGTGGCGCCTCCGACGAAATGGGACGCGCGGCGTTCCTCCAGGGCGGACGCATCGCCGTCGGCAACTACGATGGCAAGCGCATCCTGGTCTTCGACTCCACCGGCCAGCTCACCCGGATCATCGGGCGCGGTGGCTTCGGCCCCGGCGAGTTCCAAACCCCCACCCTCGTCCAGACATTCGCGGCCGACTCGCTGCTCGTGTGGGATGCCGCCCTCCGACGCCTCTCCTTCCTCTCCGCCACGACCGGCGAGCCCACAGGCTAAAGCCTGGGCTCGGCACTGAGGGCGGGTAAACCCGCCTTGCTCCGTGAGGAGACTTGATCGGCTACCTGGAACTCACCGTTGTTGGGGGGAAGGGCGCTTTAGCTCCCACTAGCCGAGCCGTGGCTTTAGCCACGAGCTCCTGGGCTCGGCACTGAGGGCGGGTAAACCCGCCTTGCTCCGTTAGGAGACTTGATCGGCTCGCTGTGCCACGTTCTCGCGAGGAGCAAGGAGGCTTCAGCCTCCCTCAGTGCCGAGCCCGGGTGATGTTCCGCGAGCGAGCGAAGCGAGAGAGCGGAACCACCCGTGGGCTCGCCCGACCGACATCACACGCGACCTGATGCTCGGCCACGGCACGAGCGCGGATGGCGACTTCGAAGTTCGGGTGTACCGGGTGAGGTATCTGAGCCGGCCCCTTGCACTTGCGCCTCAACCGAGGCACCGTTGAAGTATGACCAAAACGCTCGAAGACCTACTCAAGCTCTCCCCGGCCGAACGGGCCGAGATTGCAGTCACCCTTTGGGACAGCGTGTCAGAATCTGAAGACGCTGACGTGCTGCCATTGTCGGCTGAGATGAAGGCGGAGCTCGACCGTCGACTCGCGGAGCACGATGCCAACCCTGGCGCGGCAATACCATGGGAGGTCGCCCTGCGGCGGCTGCGGCCTCGCCGGTAGGTGCAGCTGGTTTTTCGGTTGGTCGCATTGGAAGAGTTGGAGGCCGCGCGCGAATGGTACGATGAGCAGCGCATCGGCCTGGGTGCCGAGTTCGTCGATGCCGCTCTCGCGGCAATCGAGAATGTGGCTCAGGCACCCACGGCGTTCCCGCAGGTTCATCGGTCCATTCGTCGACTGCTCATGCAGCGATTCCCCTATGCGATCTTCTACCATACGAATGCGACTGACATCGTCGTCCTAGGTGTGATGCATCTCCGGCGCGACCCACAGCTGTGGCAGTCACGGACCTGAGGTCGGAGATGCGTCCCGAATACGATTTCAGCGGCGGCGAGCGCGGTAAGTATGCCAAACCTGCCGGGATTCCGAACCGCATCTTTCGCGGAGGCTACATGAGGACATCCAAAGGCGCCTACGTCGCGACAGCCGCCATCGCAGCGGTTGGGCTTGCGCTGTCGGTTGCCGCGCTACGCCTCATCAACGGCCGCTGGCAATCGCTAGGTGAACTGGGGCCAATGATCGTGCTCTACGCGGCGATGGCGATCTTCATTCCGTACCGACGCGCGCGCGCGGGGGGAAAACTCCGGCCTCCGAGGTGACACCGGCTCGACCAGTGCCTCCTCGCACATGTCACGCTGAGCATGCGCAGCATGCGAAGCGGCGGAGCCAATTCCGCGCTCCGCCCCTTCGCTCCGCTCAGCAACTGTCTTGCGTGTCAAGCGGTACCAGTCTGCCAAGCGGTGCCCTGAGCCATCATCGCGTTCAGGATCGTCAGCAGTTTCCGCATGCAGGCCACGAGCACGACCTTGGGCGGCTTCCCGGCCTCTTTGAGTCGCGCACTGAACGCCTGGAGCACCGGGTTGTGACGACTCGCCACGAGGGCCGCCATGAACAGCGCGCGCCGCACCGCGGCGCGGCCGCCCCAGATCACGCGACGCCCCCGCCATTGCCCGCTGTCGCGCGCGAGGGGGGCGACGCCCACCAGCGCGGCGATCTGCTTCCGACTCAGCCGCCCGAGCTCCGGCAGCAGGGCCAACATCGTGCGCGCCACCACCGGGCCGATGCCGGGCACACTCCGGAGCAGATCTTCCTTGACGCGCCACGCCGGACTCGCTTCGATCGCCTGGTGCAAGTCGTCGTCGGTCTCGCGCACGCGCTTCTCCAACCAGCGGATGTGCGCCTGCACATCGCGCCGCACCCGGGTGCGCGCCAGACCCAGGCGATTCTTCTCCTGGGTCAGCATGTCCTGGAGTTGGCGCCGCCGGGTGACCAGCGCCGCCAGTTCGGTGGTGGCGGCGTCGGCGAGCGGGCGCACGGCGGGTTGCACCCGCTCGGCGAACAGCGCCAGCACCGCCGCATCCAAGCGATCGGTCTTCGCGAGTTGCCCGGTGCTCCGCGCGAAGTCGCGGATCTGGCGCGCGTTGACCACCGCCACGGGGAGGCCGGCGGTGGCCAACGCCACCGCCACGGCCCGTTCGTAGCCCCCGGTGGGCTCGAGCACGAGCGTGGCGGGG
>JBBSPX010000169.1:0-5286 GCA_038258395.1 Gemmatimonadales bacterium
CGGCGGCACCGGCCGAGGGTCGGCGGCGATCATCGCCTTGAGTTCGGCGATTGCACGGTCGAGCTGCGCGTCGCCACCCATGTAGGTGGCATGCGGCAAGTTGTCGACCTCGATATCCGGGATCACGCCCTCCTGTTCCACGAGCCACTTCCCGTCAGGTCCATCGACGCCCATCATCGGCGCGCGGGCCAAACCGCCATCAGAGAGAGTGTTGTTCGACGACAACCAGATCTCCCCCCCCCACGTCCGCGCACCGATCACCTTGCCAAGTCCAAGCCGCTTGAAGCCCTCGGCGAAGGCCTCACCGTCGGAGGCGGTCTCCTGGTCGACCAGCACCACGATGTGGCCCCGGAAGGCGTACTGCATGTTCCAGGTCGGGTCGCCGGCGCGCTCCTGCCAGTACATCCAGGCCGTCCGCTGCAGCTTCTCGAGAATAAACGACTCGATGTTGCCACCGCCGTTGTGGCGCGCATCGATGATCAGTCCCTGTCGGTTGAACACGGGGTAGAACTCCCGGTACCAATCGTTGATATCGCTCTCGGTCATGGCGCGCAGATGTACGTAGCCGATGGCACCGGCACCTGCCGCCTCGGTGCGCTGGCGGCGAGCCACCTCCCAATCGGTGTAGCGGAGCCATGACTCGTTGCCGATTGGCGTGACGATCCGGTCGCGTGCGGTGCCGTTGCGAGCCACCGTGAGCAGCACCTGGCGGCCGGCTTGGTTCCGGAGCAACTCGCCGAGCTCACCCACGCTGAGCGCGGCGGCGCCATTGACCGCGGTGATCACATCGCCGGTTCTGATATCGAGATCGGGATCCGCCAGCGGCGAGCGATCATCCGGGTAATCCGGATCGTGCTGGTCGATGTGTTCGATCCGGTAGCCACCGGCCACCGGGTCACGGAACAGACGTGCACCGAGCGAAGCGACGGCAATATTGTCGGTTCCGCGGCGCAAATCACCGCCACGGACGGCGGTGTGGAGCGCCGAGAGTTCACCCACCGCCCAGCCAATCACCTCCGAGAGTTCGGCGCGTGTGGTCACCCGGTCGACCAGCGGCAGGTACTTGTCGAGCGTCGCCTGATAGTCGACACCGTGCATGTTGGGGTCGTAGAACCAGTCGCGCTCCAGCCGCCACGCGTCGACAAAGATCTGGCGCCAGTCTTGGCGCACGTCGATCGGGAAACTCCAGCCGGTGAGATCGACCCGTGCATCGGCCAGCTTGCCAGCATGCGTCGGCTTGGCATCGATCACATGGAGCGCATTGCCACGGCGCAGCAGCATCTTCCGGCCATCCCGCGACAGCTCGAAGTAGTCCACGCCGTCTGCGACCATGACCGGCTCGATGTCGTGGTTCGCGTACGTGAGCGCCATCACGGAGCCGCTGTCACCCTGAGCCACCCAGAACAACCCATCGCGATTGGCCTCGAGGCCGAAATAGTTGCCCGACTCGACCGGCACCTTCCGGATCCGAACGGCGAGGCCGGCGGTATCGATCCGGATTCGTGGCGCCGCGCCGCTGTCCGACTTCGCCTTGCCGGCGGAGTCGGCCTTCGCCGAGGAGGAGTCACGATCGCCCGGATGGAGTTCGTCATCGGGAAGGAACGGCGAGCTCACGCCGGTGTGGAGCGCCACCTGATAGATCTCGATCGACTTGTCGAAGTACGGTTCCGGCTGGCGGGGACCCCACGGCCCACCAACCGACGTCCGCAGGTTGCGATCGGAGAGGAAGTAGATGAACGCACCCTTGGGATCCCATGCCGGTGCGAACGAGTTGGTCCGGTCACTGGTGAGCGTGACCGTCTCCTGCCGATCAACGCCGTAGAGCATGATCACCTGGAAGGTGTTGGCGGCGGTGACACCGAATGCGAGCCAATGGGAATCGGGTGACCAGGCCACGTCGCCGATGCCGTTCCGATTGGTGGAGAGCTTGCGTTCGCTCCCGCTGGCCAGATTCCGGAGCCAGAGGTCGCGGTTGTTGTCGGTGTACGCCAGCCACGCACCGTCCGCCGATGGCACGCCCTCGAAGCGAAGCACTGTGCCGTTGCGAGTGATCGCCGAGTCCTTCCCGACACCGTTGGCGGGCAGGCGCGTGAACTCGAGCTCGCCAGTGGCGTCGGAGAGTGCCAGCACGCCCTTGCCATCGGCGGTGAACACGGCGTCGCGGTATCGCACGCTGTCCGCCCGGCTCGCACGCACCAGTCGACCTTGTCCCGCCGGTGCCACGAACACTCGACCACGCGAGGTCAGTACGACCCGATCGCCGGTCGGCGAGAGGTGGACACTGCTGAGCGCACTCATCGGATCACTGACCCAGCGCTCCCGCAACTGATCGAGGTCCGAGGCGATGGTGATCGACAGCTGCCGGCTCTGGTTCGTTGCGATGTCGTACATCCACACATCGGCACCCAATTGGTAGACGATCCGGCCACCCTCCTGGTCGGGATCCATCACGTCCCAGCCGCTATGGTGAGTGAGTTGCTTCAGATCACTGCCACTCTCGGTCATCGACCAGAGATTCATGGTGCCATCGCGCGCGGTCACGAAGTACACGCGACCGTTGTACCACATCGGCGAGTGACTCTCGCCGTTGAACCCGTTCGTGAGGCGGGTTGCCTCGGTGTCGCCGTCCTGGTACTTCCAGATCTGTCGTGCCGTGCCACCGGTGTAGCGCTTGGTGACATTGTTGTGGAAGCCGGGTCGTGCGAAGTAGAGCGTCCGACCACTCGCGTCGTAGCTCCCTTCGGTGGCTCCGGCGAGGGGGATCCGCTGCCGCACATGGGTGGCCGGATCGAGTCGCACCATCTCGGGGTTGGGGAGCGTTGCGTAGTGGGTTGTGGTGTAGACCACCTCCCCCGATGGGGTCCAGGTCGTGGCCCGCGAGGTCTCGGATTCCCAGCTCTGCCGCATCGGGGTCCCGCCAGTGAGCGGCATGGTGTACAGCTCGCCTGGCCCCTCGTAGCGTCCGGTGAACGCCACGGTCTTCCCGTCCGGCGAGATCACCGGGTCGCTCTCATCGGCCGGGTGGCTGGTGAGCCGCCGAGCCAGCCCACCACTCACTGGCACCGTCCAGAGATCGCCCTCGGCGACGAAGACGATCGTCTCGCCGTGCAGGGCCGGTTGGCGGTAGAATCCGAGCACACCGGGTCCCGCCGGGGCCTGTGCGGCGAGCGGCAGGGCGGCGACGAGCGCGAGGACTGCGACAAGCGGACGGTTCACGGGATGGCCTCGACTGTGGGGATTCTTCCAAGATACGATCATCTTCCCTCTTCGTGCTGTGTCCGCCCCACTTCCGGAGCCGCCCATGCGCTACGCCCTCGTCTTGCTCCTGCTGACCCCCGCCGTCCACGCAGCCCAGACCCCGACTCCCGCACACGTTCGGCACGTCGTCGATTCACTCGCACATGACTTCGTTTCATCAGGCGGCGCACCCAGTCTCGCGATCGGTGTGACCATGCGTGGTGCACCCGTGGCGATGATCACGGCGGGAATGGCCGACCTCGAGAACAGCGTCCCGGCCGGCAAAGACGGTGTGTACCGCATCGGCAGCGTCACCAAACAATTCACGTCGGTGGCGGTCCTCCAACTCGTCGAGCACGACTCGCTCTCGCTCGGCGATAGCCTGGCTCAGTACGTGGACAGTCTGCCATTGGCCTGGCGAGGCGTCACCATCCAGCAACTCCTCAACCACACCAGCGGTATTCCGAGCTACACGGACCTTGGGGACCCCTGGTTCAAGCGCTGGGGTGAGGAGATGTCACCAGCTACCGTGGCATCGCTGACGTTCGACAAGCCAATGGACTTTGCGCCGGGCACGAGTTGGAGCTACAACAACACCGGCTACGCGTTGCTGGGGATGGTGATCGAGCGCGTGACCGGGCGGAGCTGGGGCACGGAGATGCAGCAACGACTCTTCAGGCCGCTGGGAATGACCCGGTCGCTCGAATGCTTGACCGGGCCGCTGATCCCGCACCGCGTGCATGGCTATGAGTCAGTCAAGGGGGGGGGATGGCGGAACACCGACTTCCTCGCCATGTCGCAACCCTACTCCGCTGGAGCGCTCTGCTCGACCCTGGCCGACATGGCCACATGGAACGACGCGCTGCACGGCGGCCGTCTGCTCTCACCCGACTCCTACCGGCAGATGACCACGCCGATCGGAGCAGCAGCGGACTCGAGCTATGGGTTCGGGATCGGGCCGGATTCACTCATCGGCCATCGCACCTTCGCTCACGGTGGCGGGATTCCCGGCTTCATCACACAGAATGTCTGGGTCCCGGACCTGCAAATCTCGATCACCATTTTTGCGAGCTCCGGCGAAGCCCGGCTCGGTCGACTGCTCCGGCAGGTGGCCCGCGCCGCGTTCGGTGTGCCGCTCGATGACAAGCCGACCGTGCAGAACTGAAACCGCGAATGAGAGAATCGATGTCACGCTGAGCGTAGCGAAGCGGTAAACCGTGTCAAGTCGCTGAGCCTGCCCAGTTACACGGAGTGTCCAACCTTGTCCCTTCGCTTCGCTCAGCAACTGTCTTGCGTGTCAAGCGGTATTGGTCTGCCAGGCAGTGCCCTGCGCCAGCATTGCGTTCAGGATCGTCAGGAGTTTCCGCATGCAGGCCACGAGCACGACCTTGGGCGGCTTCCCGGCCTCCTTGAGTCGCGTACTGAACGCCTGGAGCACCGGGTTGTGCCGACTCGCCACGAGGGCGGCCATGAACAGCGCACGCCGCACGGCGGCGCGCCCGCCCCAGATGATGCGGCGCCCCCGCGACTTACCGCTGTCCCGCGCCAGGGGGGCGACGCCCACCAGCGCGGCGATCTGCTTCCGACTCAGCCGCCCGAGCTCCGGGAGCAGGGCCAGCATCGTGCGCGCCACCACCGGGCCGATGCCGGGCACACTCCGGAGCAGATCTTCCTTGACGCGCCACACTGGGCTCGCTTCGATCGCCTGATGCAAGTCGTCGTCGGTCTCGCGCACGCGCTTCTCCAACCAGCGGATGTGCGCCTGCACATCGCGACGCACCCGGGCGCGCGCCAGGCCCAGTCGATTCTTCTCCTGGGTCAGCATGTCCTGGAGTTGGCGCCGCCGGGTGACCAGATCCGCCAGTTCGGTGGTCGCCGCGTCGGCGAGCGGGCGCACGGCGGGTTGCACCCGCTCGGCGAACAGCGCCAGCACCGCCGCATCCAAGCGATCGGTCTTCGCGAGTTGCCCGGTGCTCCGCGCGAAGTCACGGATCTGCCGCGCATTGACCACGGCCACCGGGAGGCCGGCGGTGGCCAACGCCACCGCCA
>JBBSPX010000170.1:0-5213 GCA_038258395.1 Gemmatimonadales bacterium
CGGCGGTGAGGCGGGTGAGGGCGTCCATCATTGTCCGCGCGTCGCTAAAGCGACGGCTCGGCTGATGTCACTGAAGTGACGTCCGCCCCGAGCCGTTCCAGAAATTGCGCTCGCTATGGTGCACTCCATGAGATCGAAGGTCGCTTTAGCGACATCAGCCGAGCCGCGGCTTTGAGCCGCGAAATCCGTCATGGCACCCGCTCTCCCGCCAGCGCCGCGAGCCGACGCCGGGCATCGGCTACGTGCGGTTGGAGCTCGGATCGGCGTTCTTCCAGAGGTCGATGAACGCGGAATACTTCTCGATGGCGCGACTGCGGTCACCACGCTGTTCGTAGAGCGCGCCGAGGCGGCGAAGGGCGAGCGGATACCAGAGCGCGCCGAGCTCCGCGCGCGAAAAGAGCGGCTGGGCAAGGGCCGCCTCGTTCGTAGCGATGGCGGAGTCGACCTGGCCCGCCTCGTCATACGCGATGGCCGCGTCGGGCAGTCCCCGTCCATAAGCATAGACCGTGGTGAGGAATCCCGAATTGTTGTACGCGAGAAATGCGCGGGCAGCGCTGTCGGGCCTTCCCGCGGCCAAGGCGATTGCTCCCTCGGCCCAACCGCGATCTTGTAGATACTCCGGATCATCTGTGCCATAGCGTCGCCGCCACTCAGCAAGCAACTCTTTGGCCTTGGACAACTGGTCGGTCTCGGCCAGCGCGGCGATCTCCCACGCATAATCCCCTGAGCGCAACTCCGAGGCCGAGGCCATCACCTGCTTGGCGTGCGCACCCGCGCCGGTGGTGTCGCCGAGCATGCGTGCCCGGGCCCATGACACGAGGCCGGTAGCCCGGGGGTCGAGCCCGGCGAAACAGCGATTGGACTCGGTGTAGCGGCCCTGATACAACGCTACGGTGCACCGATTGAAGGTCCACCAATCGGCGGAGCCGGGGGCCGAAGCACCGCTGAGTGCAAGGACGGAATCGAGCTGCCACTGCGAGTAAGCGAGGCGGACTCGCACCGAGTGCACGGCACCGGGATTGTCGACACCAGCCGCGAGACGTTCCATGGTGGAGTCGGCGGCCGCGAAACGACGCTCGGCCACTTGGGACTCGATGACGTTGAAGTACGATACCCAGGGGTCAGGATTCTCAGCGCTCGCGATGACAGCCAGCGACTCGGCCTCTGCCCAGCGTCGCTCGCCCATCAGGAAATCGGCCAGGTTATTGAGGTTGCCGCCGAGTTCGACGTACTGCCGCCAGGCCGCCTCAGCCAGCGTCGTCTCTCCCCTGTCCTCGTGATACTGCGCGGCCATCGCTTGCTGACCGACCCGATCGAGTCGATCCCGGAACGTATATGCCCGTTCGCGTGCGGCCTTGGCGTCAGCATACTGACCGCTGTTGGAGTAAAACGCATTCAAGGACGACCACGCCGCGGCGAACGCGGTGTCGAGTTCCGTGGCACGGATCAGCAGGTCACGCCCCTCCGCCCCCCGGGCGTCGCGCATCGCACGCTGCGCCGACACAAAAGTGCGGAGCGCCTCGAGTGAAGCGGTCGTCACCTTGGCGAGCCCGGGGGTGGCGCGCACTCCCCGAAGCGACTCGCCGATACCGGTACGGAGTTCCCGGCCGAGCTCCGCCACCGCGGGGATCAGTTCGGTGTCGTCCGCTGCCGTGACCTTGGCGCTCTTGACCTCGCGGCCATCGACCGTCGATACCACCCGTGCGACCAGCTGATAGCCGCTACCGAGGCGCCGCACCGTTCCGGTCACGTAGGCCTTGGCACCCTCGCGCTCGGCCAATTCGCGGACCACGCTGTCGGGCTGCACCACACCAGGGTCGCGGTCCATCCGCTGGTAGGCATCCCACATCTCTCGCTGCCCCAGCACCCGGACCACTTCCGACTGCGGCATCTCCACCCGAGTCGCGTCGGTGATTGTCTCGCCGAGGGTGTCGGCGGTCTCGGTGATGAACTCGCCGACGAGGATCAAGTCGTTCTGCGCCGGGACATGATCTCCGATCAGCGTCCCGGTGGCACCCACCTTGTTGAAGTGGGTGACTCCCACCACTGCAACGACCGCCACGATGATCGCCATGACGACCGCCGCAGGGACCAGCCAGCGCGGCCGCTTCCGCTTGGTGGCCGGCCGGATGCTGGTCGGCGTCATTCCGCCGCTCAAGGCCTCGAGCGACTCCAACACGGGCATCATCGCTTCGGCCGATTGCGGTCGATCGGCCGGTTGCTTGGCCAGGCATCGCGTCACCAATTCCGCCAGCGCAGGCGGCACCGCCGTCCGCACCTGATCGACCGGTTCCGGAACCTTGGTGACGTGAGCTGCCAACACCTCCTGCGGCGTGCGCCCTGTGAACGGCGGGCGACCGGTGAGCATCTCGTATGCGGTGGCACCCACGGCGTAGATGTCGGCCCGATGATCGACGTGGGGGTCGGCAGCGGCCTGTTCGGGCGACATGTAGGTCGGGGTGCCGAGCGCCATGCCGACAGTGGTCACCATCCCGCCGCTGGTCGCCTCGCTTACCGCCTTCGCGATGCCGAAGTCCATCACCAACGCGTGGCGCCCGCTCAGCATCACGTTGTCGGGTTTGATGTCGCGGTGCACCACGCCCTGACCATGAGCCATTGCGAGCGCATCGACCATCTCCTTGAGGATGCGGACCGCGTCGGCGATCGGCAATTGGCCCTCGCGACCGATCCGGTCGGCCAACGACTCGCCCTCGACATACGGCATGACGTAATAGAGAAAGCCGTCGGCCTCGCCCGAATCGTGGAGCGCCAGGACGTGGGGATGGTGGAGCTGGGCTGCGATTTCGATCTCGCGGAGAAAGCGCGCCGGGCCGAGCGACTGTGCAAGCTCTGGGCGGAGCACCTTGAGCGCAACCTGACGCTGGAGCTTGATGTCCAGCGCGAGATACACCGTGGCCATGCCACCGGCGCCGAGTTCGCGCTCGATGGTGTAGCGGTCGGCGAGCGCCGCGGTGAGGCGTGCGAGAGCGTCAGTCACCGACAACCGTCAATCCCGTTGCCCGGGCCGCGGTACCCAGCGCCTTGTCGTGCGTGGCCATGGTGAGTTCTGCGTGGTTCACATCTCGCCACAAGATTGCGGTCGAGAGATGGATAGCGTCGAGTGTGCCGAGCGGTGTCGGGAACGATTCGGAGGCCCGGCGCAACACGGGGCGACTGATGTCCACGAGCTCGACTTCTTCCAGCAACCGATACACCGCCATCCGTCGTTTAGCCACGGCTTCGTCGGTGAGCAGGCCCTGTCTGGCGAGGCGGTCGATGGTCCGCAGACACTCCACCTCAGTCAGCGCACTGGCGACGGCGCCCACGAAACGCTCGCGGTCGGCGAGCATGTCGGCCTCGCCGAGCACCTGACGCAGCACTACGGAGGCGTCGAGGTAGACGATCACCGCGAGCCCTGTCGCTCCTCAAGGAGCGCGGCGAGACTGTCAATCGGCTGTTGGAGTGGTGGCGGAAGTGTGGTTGAGCCCCAAGGCCGTGAGGGTGCGCGTGACGCCAGCGGCTCGACGACCGGGGAATACGGAACCAGGCGCGCGACGGGCGTGTCACGATCGCACACGGTCACCGAATGGCCCCGCCGGGCGGCACGCAGATAGGCGCTCAGTTTGGCCTTCAGCTCGGCAACCTTGACCGTCTGCTCACTCGATTTGCTCATAGTCACAATATGGTCACATATGGTCATAACCGCAATCTGCAGCAGCAAGACGCTCGATCACTTCCCGACCTTGCGCCGCAATTCCGCAAAGCCATTGACTGTGATGATGACTTCATCGCCAGTTGCCGACGACGCCGGCAACTTGACGAAATAGAACGAGCGATCATCCGGGGCCACGGAATAGGCGTTGTGCCGATTGTCCGACATGTAGCGCGCCGCCGAGAACAGCTTCCGTTCGGCGACGACCCGGAAAGTTCCCGATGGTGCAAGTTCAGCGGCGACGAGGTTCTGGTCCCCATCACGAAAGAAGAGCTCCCGTCCCGAGTGCGACCACTGGGGCTCCGACCCACCATTGTGGGACACTGGGTACCGCGCCGTACCGGCGTCGGGAAACGGCCGCACGTACACCTCGGTGCGCCCCGTCGCGTCTGACGCGTAGGCGACCCAACGACCATCGGGGGACATTGCCGGCGAGAATTCCTCTGCCGGCGTGGTGGCAACCGGCACCAAGGTGGAATCCCCCGTCGTCCGGCGTGCGAAGACATCTCGCCCGCCGCCTGAACCGGCACGGAACAGGATCCAGTTTCCATCCGGCGAGTAGCCGGCCTCATCGACGGAAACCGGTAACGAGAAGAGCGGCTTTGCCGGAGCGCTCCCATCGGCGGGGACGTGATACGTCGCAATCGGTCCGCCCTGATCGGAAGTGAATACGACCTCCCGACCATCAGGCGACCAACTGGGACGGTAATTCTGGGTCCCACCTGCCGAAACCTTGGTGAAGGAGCCGTTCGGCAATGCCTTCACCCACAGTTCCTGTCGCCCGCCCCGAACCACGGAGACGGCGAGTTGCGATCCATCGGGCGATACGGCGATGGGTCCGAACTCGCCTCGCCAGTTGGGATCGACCACTTCCTCCCGGCCGCCATCCCGATGGACCCGGACCGCTTCGCTCCCGGGACCCGCCATCGAATACACGAAGGTGCCATCCTCGGAAACCGAGAGCGACCCGACCATGGCGACGCCAACGGAAAGTCCTGTCGTGATGGTCGTGAACCCGCCCGTCGCGATGCCTGTCTTCGTGTCAAAGCGCGCTGCGCGGAGCGTGCCGTCGCCCTGCACCACCATCAGATGACCACTCGGTACGTATCGCGCCAACACACCGGGGGTGATCGAGGTCACCTTTCCCGACGTGATATCCATCACACCGACCGTGGGATCTCCGGTGACGGGGATCACGGTGACGAGCACGCGGCGTCCTCCAGGAAGCGCCTGGGGCCAGTAGTAGAAGAGCGCATTGGACGATGCCTCGGCGGTCCCCACCAACTCGGCGGCCCCACCGTTGTCACGGATCCGCATCAGGTCCCGTCCAACTCGCGGACCGCTGAGATAGTAGATCCATCCATCAGCACTCCACGACAGCCCGATGCCATAGGTGGAGTCTGCGACCAGCGTGCGGACGGTGCCGCCGTCGAGGGGAAGCACCTTGAGCGCACCCGGGAAGCCGGTGTTGAACGCGATTTGCCTGCTGTCCGGGGAATAG
>JBBSPX010000171.1:0-5151 GCA_038258395.1 Gemmatimonadales bacterium
GCCGCCCCCGGATGCGCCACCATCGGGACACCATGGTTGGCACGGGTGATCGTCACGCCCGTGCCAAAGCATCCCTTGAGTTCGATCGCGCCGAGCTCGGGGTGATCATGGATCAGCTTGGCGAGGCGACTCACGTCGCGCATGTCGATGCCCTTGAGACCAGGAACCTTCTCGAGGGCGCGGGCGAGATCCTGCATGTCGTCAGGTGTCATACGCGCGTCAGGTACTTGTCGTCGCGGCGATCCACACGGATCACCGTGCCGGGTTCGACAAACAGCGGCACCTGCACCACGGCGCCCGTCTCCAGTGTGGCGGGCTTCGTCCCACCGGTTGCCGTGTCGCCCCGGATCCCGGGGTCGGTCTCGACGATCGTGAGTTCCACGAAGTTGGGCAACTCGAGGGTCAACGCGTTCTCATCCCGCATGAGCACCGTGCATTCCATTCCCTCCTTGAGGTACTTGAGCTGATCGTCTCCGATGAGCGCCGCGGTCAGCATGATGTCGTCAAACGTCTCCAGATCCATGAAGTGATAAAAATCACCATCACGGTACGAATACGTCATCTGGCGGTGCATGAGGTCGATCACCTCGAGCCGTTCCCCGGAGGGAAAGGTGCGCTCCAATACGGCACCCATCTTGACGTCCCGAAGCTTGGTCCGGACGAAGGCGGGCCCCTTGCCGGGCTTGACGTGCTGAAAATAGATGATCTGCAAGAGTCGCCCGTCGAGCGATATCACCAGCCCGTTGCGAATGTCTGCCGTGGTGGCCAAGCCTGCTCCCGCCGCTAGAAGTCGAGTTCAATCAGATCGGTCTGACCATCGGTGAGCAACACCGGCCCCTCGCCCGTGAGCCAGACGTCATCCTCGAGGCGTACCCCGCCCCATCCCGCAAGATAGATTCCCGGCTCCACCGTGACCACCGCCCCGGTCGGAATCGGCCGATCGACCGTCGCAGCCAGGCGCGGGCCCTCATGGACATCGAGACCGATCCCATGCCCCAGGGAATGTCCGAAGGCATCGCCATGGCCGCCTTGGACAATGATATCTCGGGCAAGCGCATCGGCAGTCCGACCCGACATTCCGGCCCGAATCTCCTCCCGGGCGACTCGTTGGGCCCGAGCCACCAACCCGTAAATCGTCCGCTGACGGTCATCGGCCGGCCCCAGCACGAACGTCCGGGTGATGTCGGAGCAATACCCCTCGACCTTCGCCCCGAAGTCGATCAGGAGCAGGTCCCCGCGCTCGAGGCGCCGTGTGCTCGTCCGGGCATGTGGCAGGGCCGACCGCTCACCGGTCGCCACAATGGTCTCGAACGGATGCCACTCGCTTCCCCGACTCCGCAGTGCCGATTCGAGGCGTGCGGCGACATCCAGCTCCCGATCCCCGGGGTGGACGGTGGCGACCACCTCCGCCAGTGCATCGGTGGCCAACGCCCCCGCGGCCCGGATCAGCCCAATTTCGCCGTCGTCCTTCACCTCGCGCAGACGCTCGACCACCTCGGCGCCGTCGACCAGCGCTCCGGCGACCGCTCGCTTGAGCCGCCGGGCGTCGCGGGCCGGCAGCGTGTGGGGCTCGTAGCCCACGCGACCCCATCCCCCCGTCTCCAGCAGCTCCGTCAGCCGACCCCAGACTGAGCTCCGCTCGATCAGGACGTCGGCAGCCTCACCCACCTCGCTGGGTGCCTGGACGGCATAGCGGAAGTCTGTGATCAGGCGGCATCGGTCCCGTGTCAGGAGCAGCATGGCCGCGGAGCCGGTGAAGCCGGTCAACCAGCGAATATTCGACAGGGTGGTGACGACGAACGCCTCGACCTCGACAGCCGCGAGCTGGTCCCGGACCGCAGCTTGTCGCGCGCGATGGCGATCAGACATCGGCGAGGGCAGCAACCAACCCCTCGAGGGCGAGTTCGTAGCCTCGCACCCCGAGGCCAGTGATCAATCCGATCGCGAGGTCGGCGACCACCGAGTGGTGTCGCGCCGCTTCTCGCTGAAACAGGTTGCTGATGTGCACCTCGACGAACGGGAGCGGCGCGGCGAGACACGCGTCCCGAATGGCCAGGGAAGTGTGTGTGTACGCGCCGAAGTTGACGATCATGCCGTCGGCCCGCGCGGGGGCACCCTGGACGAGCTCCACCAGCTCACCTTCGTGATTCGATTGGGCGATCGACAGCTCGACGGCGAGGTCGCGACTCCGCTGGGCGAGACGCCGCTCGACATCGGCCAGCGTCGCCTGCCCATAGAGCGAAGGTTCGCGGCTCCCGAGCAGGTTGAGATTCGGCCCGTTGAGCACCAGGATCCTCCAGCTCATTCCAGCTCCTTCAGCCAGCGTTGGAAGGCATCAAAATCTGTGGTCGCCCCAGGCGGTGCCGGCGGCGCCTCGAAGAACGCATCGAATGACGCCGTGGCCTTGCCCGGTCTGCGGGATGCCGGCCGCTGTGCAGCGAGACCCTGGAGCCAGCTCCGGACGGGTGTGCCGCCCGACTCCCGGGCATCGAGCGGGATCGGCCGACTGGCCGTCAGCTCATCCTGGACCGCGGCATGCCGGGCGATCAAGGACTGATTCTCGGGTTCGCGCGCCACCAATTCGGCGTAGGCGCGGCGTGCCTCCTCGAGATGACCCTGTCGGCGATACAGATCCGCGAGGGATTCGGTCACCAGGGCTTCACCAGCGGCGACCTCACCCGGACCGACTTCCTCCACCATCAGCTCGGCGGCGAAGGCCAGTCGTTCACGTGGCTCCTGCGCAACCTGGTCTGGCCAATGGACTTCAAGGAGTTCTCGGATGGCTGGGTGGTCGGGCTCGAGATCCATTACCGCTCGGAGGGCTCCCTCCAGTCCGGCTCGGTCGCCGATGTCGAGTGCCAGCCGGGCCCGAACCAGGAGCAGGGGAACAAAGGTTGGGTAGCGTCCGAGTCCGTCCTGGAGCACCCGCCGGGCGTCCGGGACATCCCCGCGCTTGCGCAGCGCATCGGCCAACGCGGCGGTGCGGGTAGGCGATGGCGCCTCGCGCCAGCGCGCCATCAACTGGTCGATCACGGATCCGAGGGACATCCGGCTCACAGGTTCAGGTGACAGGGAGGGATCAGGCAACACTATCCCGCGCAGGTGACGGGTGTCAACTCAACCCGATTCGCCGGGTCGCTTGAGAATGGTCCCCTCGGGACCTAGGTTTCAGGGCTATGTCTCACGACTTCACGGAACGGGTTCGACTTCTATGATGCAGGCCTTCCGCAACGCCGCCAAGCCGGTCGTCTACCTGATCACGATCACCTTCATGATCTGGATGCTGGTCGACCTCAGCGGGATCTCCGGCTCGGCCGGCATGTTCTCGCGCACCTCCGTCGGGTCGGTCAACGGCCAGAGCATCGACACCCGCGCCTACGAGCAGGCCGTTCAGGGTGCGACGACGCAGCGACAGCAGCAGTCCGGGCGTTCGCTCTCCCTCGAGGAGACGCAGGCGTTGCGCGATGAAGTGTGGCAGTCCTTCGTCCAGTCGACGGTGATGCGTGACGAGATCGCGCGCCGCCACATCACCGTGACGCCGGAAGAGGTTGCCTCCCTGATCATGGCCGTCCCGCCGCCACAGTTGCAGCAGTCAGCGGAACTTCAGACCAACGGCCAGTTCGATCCCAACAAGTATCAGGCGTGGCTCAGGTCAGCGCTCGGACAACAGTACGTCCCGGCGCTCGAGGCGCAGTATCGCGACGAAATCCTCCGGGCCAAGCTGCTCCGCAACGTCACGGCCGACATCTTCCTGAGCGAAGCCGCGCTCTGGGAGCGTTTCCGTGACCAGAACGAGACGGTCTCGATCGACCTGACGCCGCTGGTGCCGAATCGGGGGATACCCGATTCGGCGGTGGTGGTGAGCGACGACGAGATCACCGCGTATTACCGCGCCCATCCGGAGGAGTTTGATCGCCCGGCCATGGCCTTCCTGTCGTACATCGGCGTCCCACGCTCGCTCGATGCGTCCGATTCCGCTGCGGGGCTCGAGCACGCGCGCGAGGTCCGCGCCGAGCTCGTGAAGGACACCGCGTGGACCGACGTGGCACGTCGTGAATCGGCCGACGCTGGCAGCGCCGCTGTCGGCGGCAACCTTGGCACCTTCGCGCGCGGCACGATGGTCTCGTCGTTCGATGCGGCCGCGTTCTCGATGCCGATCGGCACGATCTCCGACCCGATCCTGAGCGAGAACGGCTATCACATCATCGAAGTACTCTCGCGCACCGCCGACTCGGCCACGGCGCGGCATGTGCTGATTCCGATCGAGCTCGCCGGCGCGCACCGCGATCTGGTGGACGCGCAGGCCGATTCGCTTGAGCAGCTCGGTGCCGATCGCCTGGACCCGGCGGCGCTCGACACCGCTGCGCGTGCGCTCAAGTTGCCGATCGGTCAGAGTGCACCGGTGCAGCGGGGCACGCGAGCGATCGTCGGCCCGTACCTCGTCGGGGATGCCGGCGTCTGGGCGTTCCAGGGCAAGGTTGGGGAAACGTCACCGATCGTGGAGACCCCCGAGTTCTATTACGTCTTCCGACTCGACTCGCTCCAGCAGTCCGGGGTGCCGCCGCTTACCGAAATCCGTGCCGCGGTTGCGAATGCGGTTACCGACTCGAAGAAGGACGCGCTCGCACTCGACAAGGCCAACCAGTTCGTCAGCCGAGTCAAGGCGGGTGAGTCGATGGTCGAGGCGTCGCGGGCGATGGGGCTCGAGAACCGTGTGTTCCCTGCGTTTGCCCGGATCCAGCCGCCGCTGCCCAACCCGAAGCTGATTGGGACGGCCTTCGGCCTGCCGGTCGGTGCGCTGAGCGAGCCGATCGTGACCAAGGAGGGCATTTACGTCATCCGCGTCCTCGCGCACACGCCGGCCGACTCGGCGGCGTTTCGTCGCGACCTCGACCAGATGCAGTCGCGCGAAGTTCGTGCCGCGCGTGACGAGCGAGTGCGTTTCTTCCTGCAGGCGCTCAATGATCGTGCGAAGGTGAAGGACGATCGGGGCAAGCTCTTCAAGACCTCCGCACAGGCCGAGGCCGAATCGGGCGCGCTGCTGAAGTAGACTCGCCGTCCGTCACCCGACACAACGAAGCGGGGGGCCCGGGGGGGGGGCCGGGGGGCCCGTTGGGGGTGGGGGGCTGGGGGTGGGGGGCGTCGTGGGCA
>JBBSPX010000172.1:0-5124 GCA_038258395.1 Gemmatimonadales bacterium
CACCCCTTCGTCGCCGTGGACCATCGTCAAGTCCTGAATGTTGCAATCGTCGCCGATCACCACTCGGTCGGCATCGCCCCGGATGACGGTCTGGTACCAGATGGAACTCCGGGCCCCGATGGGGACGTCGAAGAGGACCGTCGCATTCGGGGCGATCCAGGCGGTGGGGTCGATGGTGGGCATGGGTAAGGCTCGAGAAGCGGGAAGCGAGAAGCGATGGATCGTTAGGGGAAGCAATCCAATCGCGGTGAAAGGGTCTACTAATGCTGGCTTCTCGCCTCTCGCTTCTCGCTTCTCGCTTCTCGCTTCTCGCTTCTCGCTTCTCGCTTCTCGCTTCTCGCTTCTCGCTTCTCGCGTTACCGCACCACAACCCCGCGGCGACGGACAACGGTCTGCCCCCCGCTCGAAATCGTCACCTCGAGCGCGTAGGTCCCAGGCTCGAGATCGCCGAGGGCGATCGCGCGGTGGAGCTGGAGTGTCGGCGTGCCGTGGTGGCTGATTGGCTCGGAGAGCGTCAGTTCCGTCTTGTGCCCGCCGAGTAGTCGCGCCAATCCGGTCCGTGGACGCGAGATGGCCACCGTGAGCGTGGCGGGTGCTTCCGGTTGGAGCCCGTAGGCCTCGAGATACATGGCGAGCGTGTCGCGCGCGGCGTAGACCCCACCCGCATCCAGCCACGCCGTATCGGACGACGTCACCTGCCACGGCAGCGACCGACCGGCGACGCCGAGCAGGACGGCCGAGAGTTCCAATGCGGGGGCGTCGGGTCGAGGGGCAACCAGCGAGTCGACCGGGAAGGTGACCCCGACTTCCGGGCTGAGTTCGACACCGACCCGCACGCGGAGCGGCCCCGGGCGCACCAGGACCTCCGCGCGAGCCGCGACGAACCGTGCCGCGGCCGACGGGACGCCGAGGAACTGGAGGGTGTCGAGTCTGGCCACGGTCCGGCCGCGCGGATCCAGCACCGCCACGCGGACACGGACACCGACCTTCCCCCCCCCACTCACCGCTGCCTGGGTGCGCACAGCATCAGCATCGATGGCATAGACCAGATGGACGAGCGGCTGCCCGTTCCGCACGCCGGTTGCGAGCCACTGGACCTTCCCGCTCAGGACGTGGTCGTACCCGCGTTCCCATGAATCGGTCTGCGTCGCGATCGCGGTCGACAGTCGGCCGCGTTGCCGCACTTCCTCGGCGACCCAGCCCGCAGTTGCCTCTCCGGCGCGGAGCATCCGCGCCACTCCGGGTAGCTCGTGGGCATGGGACGCCAGTTCGTCGACGGCGACATCCAGTTCGGTCGGCCCATCCACCAGCCGGAAGTCCTGAGGGTCCTCGCGGGCCACGAAGTGGAGCGTGAGCATTCCGCCAGGTCGGTCATAGCGCCAAGACTCGGAACCGTAGGTCCGGTCGAGGGAACTCAGATGAACTGCCTGCCGGTTCAGCGGCCAGCGAACCCGGACCGTCGGTTCGCCCTGGCGGATGTAGACGATTCCTCGATCGTCGAAATCGGCATCGCCACTTCGGTAGAGTTCGATCCCGAAGAGGTAGCGCCGCCGGAACGGCGGCAATCGGAACTCCTGCATGGCCACATTCCAGCGTCGGTAGTGTTCCGCCAGTCGGGCACCCGGCTCACGCAGCGCGACGGCATCGCGATCGCGCCAGAACGCGTCGAGTGATGCCACGCGGCGGGTGGCATCCTGGCGCGCGAGGCGGTCGAGAAATCCCGGAGGCGCGATCGGCTCGAGGTCTCGCGCGAAACCCGCCATCACGTCGGGTGACGCGTCTCGGGCTCCCGCCAGATAGATGCGCGTCGTCGCCGCCCGCCGTTGCTCGGCCGTCGCGGTCGTGTCGAGTGGCAGGGTGCGCGCAATCTCCAGCCAGGCCAGCCCATTCCTGGCGCCGAGCCGCTCGGCGCGTCGGAACGCGAGGAGCGCGGAGTCGGGGTGGCCCGCGAGTCGCTCGAGCCTGCCGCGTGTGAGCAGGAGATCCGGATCCCAGGCGACCGGACTCGCCGTGGCGACTCGGATGGTGCTGAGCGCCGCATCGATCGGTGCGGCGATGCGCTGGGTGAGCGCCACACGTCCGAACTCGAGGATGCCACTCACAAAGTGCGGATCGGCCTCGAGCGCCCGACGAAACGCCGCCCCCGCGCGCTGGTCGCGATCGAGACCGAGCATGACGAAGAGCCCCCCGGCGGCGCCAGCGGCACGATCGGCGCCGCGCGATTCGGCCAGTCCCAGCCCGAACCATGGCCACGGCCAATCGGACCGCAACTCGGTCGCCCACTCGAATTCCCCAAGGGCATCATCGAGATGCCGGCTCTGTGGCATCACCTCGGCGAGGCGCAACGCCAACACGCCGAGTCGAAGATGCGCCATCGGATCGTTGCGGTCGGTGCTGGCGACCGCGATCAGCGCCTGCTCCAACGCGACCAGATTGGTGGTGTCTGCCTCAAGGGCGATGGAGTCCCGGAATCGCTCAAGCGCACGTCGGTCGGGTTGGGACTGTGCGGCGGCCTGGGCACCGACGAGCATGGCGATGCCCAGCACGGTCCGACAGGCGCCCTGGATCATTCCGTGACCCTGAACGTTCGACAGCGGCGTGCCGTCTGACCATCCGCAGACGTGATCGTGAGGCCGACGGTGTAGGCACCTGGTTGGAGGCGCCTGAGCGACACACTTCGCTGGAAGCGATTGACTCCTTCCGACGCTCGTTGATCGAATCGCAGGGTGAGCATGGCACCGGCCGCGGTACAGGTGGGGGCACTCTTGTCCTGTCGATCGATGGCGAGATCGACCGTGTAGGACGAGCCCGGGGCCAGGCCATTCGCCTCGAAGTAGAGTTGCATTTCGCGCTCGCGCGCAAACGCGTGGCGCGGATCGGACCACGCCGTGTCGGCGGTCGATGCTCGCCAGAGAATCCCGACACTCCGTGCACCGATCGACAGGTCCGACAGCGTGGGCCGGCCACGTGCCGGGTCAGCGATCGTCACGACCGTGGACGGTGTCAGGGTACCGCGCCGATCGGCCTCGAGCGCCACGCGAACGCGGTAGGTTCCTGGCGCGATCTTGATCGGCAGCTGCCCGAGGAGGAATTGCCCCGGCCGGAGCGTCGCCGGTGCGACGAACCCGCGGGTCGTGTCCACCTGGGCGACGAGCCGGCCGGCGCTGTCGAGCACGGCCACCCGCATGCGAATCGGATAAACGACCCCGGTGCGCATGCGGCGAGCGGTGAGCCCCTCCCCGGGAATCGCGAACGCTACCTGGAGTAGCGGGCCATCGGTGTCGGACCCGATGGCCAGAATGTCGATGGCCGCCGCGAGCTCGAGTTCGCACCCGAGCTGATAGGTGCTGGGCAAGGCGAGCGCCGTCCGCCCGATGTCGCGCTCGACGGCCTGGAGGGAATCGGCAGTCCGCTTGCCGCCACCGAGCAATGCGGCGTACAGGGGTGAATCGGGCATGCGCGAACGGAGCAATTCCTGGGCGACCCCCGACACGAGTTCGGCACCATAGGTCTGGACCGTGACGCGGGCCGAATCCGCGGTGAGCGGCCGATCGGTGTCCTTGCGGAACATGTTGACTTGTCGCGTCGAGGCGAGGATGTCAAAGATGCTCTCGGCCGCGACGAAGTCGCGTTGACCGAGCGGCACGTAAAAGTGATAGAGCAGTTCCCCGAGGCGCGGGTCGTCGTAGCGCCAGCTCTCGTTCTTCGGCATCCCGATAATGCCGAGGGTGCGATCGACCTCGGGACCACCACTATTGCCGATCGAGGTGCGACTGGCCGGCGTGCCGTGGAGCAGCATCGTCCGCCCGCGTGCATCGAGCGCGGTCACCGAGAGGGTGTCCCGAAGCACGATACCCTTCTGCCGCTGCAATGAATCGCGCATCGTGTCGCGCACATAATTGGCCCAGGCAAAGTCCAGCCTGCGATAGTGCTCGGCGAGCCGCTCCACCGCGCTGGGGAGTCCGTCGCGATCCTGCCCGGCCCAGAAGTCGCGCATGAGTTGACTCCGCGCCGGACCAACGAGGTCCGGCAGCTGCAGCCTGACCGAATCGGGCACCACCAGTTCGAGATCGTGGAGATAGCTCGAGAGCGCCAGCCCGGTTGCCTGCTCGAGGCCCCGAAACCACGGCCCGGCGCCGTCGCCGCGGCCATAGACGAACCGGAGCAGCCCCTGGACACGCAGGATCTGCGGGTCATCGGGATGGACACGGGCCGCGAACTCGATGGCGGCCAGGGCGGAATCGGGGTCCCCAGCCAGCCGCTCGATCCGGCTCCGCCACAAGGCGACCTCAGGGTGGAGGATGACCACCCTTGGTGATGCAGCGCGCAGGGCTCGAAGCGCCACCTCGACGACGACATCGTCTTGGGCATTGACAGCCCATCCCCCGAGTTGCACCAGCCCCTCGCCGTAGCTGCTGTCGGGCCCGGTACCACGGATGAAGGCCTCGACCAAGGGCTGCGCCGGGTCAAAACCCATCATGGCGCGCATCGTGTACGCGAACGCGCCCTCGGTTCGGTTCTCCCGGAGATTGGCCAGCGCGTAGAGCGATCCCGCGACCGGCCAATCGGGATGGTCTTCCTGGACGCCGCGGAGCGCACTGGCCGCGGCACCGTAGAGCTTGCCATCATCCGTGAGATCGGCAAGCCGGAGCTCGACCAGGGCCAGGCGGAGGACGGTCACGGATTCGCCATGACTGGCATCGGCCGCGGCGATGGCCGCCGTGCGCAACCGCCGCACCGCTGCCACCTCGGTGATGACGGCGAGCGAGTCACCCCACGTGGCGAGGCTGGCGCGGACGTCGGGGCGTTGGGCATGGGCACGACCCGGGCACAGCGCGAGCGCGAGCAGCGCGGCCTGTCCCACGTACCGATGCGCGGCCGATGTCATCGGTCCACCGTGAAGATCCGGGACCGGGTCACCTGGTCGCCTTGATCGGTCGCGATCTGGACCTCGACATGGTCGTCCCCGGTCGAGAGCGCTGCGAGGGACACCGCTCGACTGATCCGGTCGACGCCGCCCGGGTGCACCATCGGGACCTCGAGCGTGAGTGCGGGGGGGGGGGGGGGGGGGGGGGGGGGGGGGGGCGGGGGGGGGGGGGGGGGGGGGGGGGGGGGGGGGGGGGG
>JBBSPX010000173.1:0-5015 GCA_038258395.1 Gemmatimonadales bacterium
ATCCCACAAACGTGCCGGGACTCCTCCTCCTCGCGCGCCTGCACCTCGAGAGTGAGCAATACGACTCCGCGCGCGTCGCGACCGATCGCGCGCTGGCGGCCGATGCCACTCGGCTCGAAGCGTGGGCCGCCGAGGGCGCACTGGCCTGGGTGCAGGGCGACACGGCGGTGTTTGCGATGGCCACGCGGCGTGCACTCGCCATCAATCCGCGTGGTGCCGACTACTTCGCGGCGGTTGCGGAGGCGGCGGCTCGGCATCGTCGCTACGCCGGTGCGGTGGAGCTGGCAGCGCGCGGCGTCGCACTCGATTCCAATTCCGTGCCATCGCTTGTGGCGTTGGGCACCAACCTGTTGCGCACGCAACGATTGCCAGAGGGGCGCGCGGCACTCGAGCGTGCCTTCGCGCTCGACCCATTCCATCTCTGGACCAAGAACTCGCTCGACCTGCTCGACCAGATGGCGACCTTCGAGACAGCGCGCTCCGCTCGCTTCGAGATCGTGGCACCAGCCGATCAGGCGAAGCTTCTGGCGAGCGTCTTGCTGCCACTGCTCGATGAAGCGTACGACTCGCTCGCCATTCGTTACGATTACCGCCCACCGACCCCAATCCGGCTCGAGCTCTTCGACCGCCACGCCGACTTCTCGGTCCGCACCATCGGGCTGGCCGGACTCGGCGCGCTTGGCGTCTCGTTCGGTACGACGCTGGTGATGGACGCCCCGAACGCGCGTCCCGCCGGCGAGTTCAACATCGGCTCGACCGCCTGGCACGAACTGGCCCATACCTTCACGCTCGGCCGCTCGCTGCATCGGGTGCCGCGTTGGTTTTCTGAAGGTCTCTCGGTGCTCGAGGAGCGCCGGGCGCGAGCCGGCTGGGGTGCACGCGCCGATCCGGTGTTCGTCCAGGCGCTCGCCGCCAACGATCTGTTGCCGATTGATCAGCTCAACGATGGCTTCATCCGGCCCGATCGGCCCGAACGGCTCAACCTCTCGTACTATCAGGCCTCGCTGGTGGTGGAATTCCTGGAGCATGAGATTGGAATCGCGGGCATCCGGAAGATGCTCGATGGCTACGGACGAGGCGAGTCCACACCAGCGCTGGTACAATCACTCACCGGGGCACCGAGCGCGAGCTTCGATACAAAGTTCCTGGCGTGGCTGCATGAGCGGTTTGCGGTACCGCTCAAGTCGATTGCCGAGGGCGACCCACTCATCTTCGGCGAGCCATTGATCGCCGCGCGGGCGGCACTCGCCAAGGGCGACAGCGCCGCGGCCCGTACCTCGCTCGAGGCGGCACGAGCGCGCTTCCCGACGTTTGGCGGTGCAGGGGGCCCGGGGGTGGCACTCGCCACACTGGAGTATGCGGCGGGCAAGCGATCCGACGCACTCCGGGAGATCGCGCATGTCACCGGCTCCGACGAGACCGCGCTCGATGCCAACCGCCTCGAGGCCAAGTGGCAAATTGAGCGCGGCGATACGGTGCGTGCCATCGCCGCGCTCGAACGGGCGACCTGGATCGCCACCAACGACGCGACACTCTGGCAATCGCTCGGCGCCCTCGCCGCAGGGAGTGGCCAACACGCACAGGCGGTCCGTGCGCGGCGCGCAGTCGTGGCACTTGGGTCGGCCGATCCGGCGCTGGCTGGAACAGATCTCGCCGAATCGCTGCTCGCCACTGGTGACGCGGCAGCCGCCCGACTCGAGGTGCTGCACGTGCTCGAACAGGCACCTGGCTATGAACGCGCCCAGACACTGTTGCTCCGAATCCGCTCGACTGCGGGGGGGACGTCCAAGTGAAGCGTGCCGGACTCGTGATATTGCTGCTACTCGGTGCCACACCGGCGCTCGTAGCACAGCGCGGTGGGTTCCCTGGCGGGTTCAATGGTGGCGGAGACCTTCCCAGGGTGACCTTGGTCACGAATGCTCCGTATGATGGTCGGTGGGAATTCTTGCGCGTGCGCTACTCCGCCGCAGGCGGTATGCGCACGCGCGATGTCAAATGGTCGCACGACTGGGCCCGCGCCGAAGCGAACTTCACGAAGATTCTCAAGGAAGTGAGTAGCGTCCGGACGCGGACCAAGGAGAGTGCGGTGATCGGCTTCGATGATCCGGCACTCTTCGAGCACACCATCGCCTACATCGTCGAGGTGGGCTATTGGGTGCCGACCGAGCCCGAGGTCACCTCGCTCCGGCATTGGCTCCGGCGTGGCGGGTTCCTGATCGTCGACGACTTTCAGGGGCGTGACATCGACAACTTCGAGCGTCAGATGCAGCGCGTGCTGCCGGATGCCAAGCTGCTTCCGGTACCGCCCAATCATCCGGTGTTCGACTCGTTCTATCACTTCACCGATTTTGCGGGGGTCGTCCATCCCTACAACGGCCGACAGACCGGCTTCTGGGGCATCTTCGAGCGGAATGATCCGACTGCTCGGTTGATGGTGATGGCCAACTACGATGGTGACATCGCAGAGTACTGGGAATTCGCCGATCAGGGGCTCTTCCAGATCGGTCCCTCCAACGAAGCCTTCAAGCTGGGCGTCAACTACATCGTCTATGGGCTCACACGCTGAGCGAAAGGAATGGTCGTGACCGAAGTCTCTCGTGGAGGTGCCACCAACTCGCTGAATGATGCCGATCTTGCCGACCGCCTCCAGGCCACCGGCGAGGCGATCCGTGCGGAGCTCCGGAGGCAGATCATCGGCCAGGACGAGGTGATTGGTCTCGCCCTGGTCTCGATCCTCGCCGGCGGCAACTGCCTCCTGGTCGGCGTGCCGGGGCTCGCCAAGACGTTGCTGATCCATTCGCTCGCGTCGGCGGTCGACCTCAAGTTCTCGCGGATCCAGTTCACGCCCGACCTGATGCCATCGGACGTGACAGGGACCGATGTGATCCAGGACGATCCGGCGACCGGACAGCGGCGCCTCACTTTCATGCCCGGCCCGATCTTCTCCAATATCGTGTTGGCGGATGAGATCAATCGCACGCCGCCCAAGACGCAATCGGCATTGCTCGAGGCGATGCAGGAGCGACGCGTCACGGTGCAAGGGCACACCTATGAGTTGGAACTGCCGTTCTTCGTCTTCGCGACCCAGAATCCGATTGAACTCGAAGGCACCTATCCGCTCCCCGAGGCACAGCTCGACCGATTCCTCTTCGAGATCCCCCTGGACTATTCGCCCGAAGCCGAGGAGGTGGCGATCGTGAACCAAACGACGGCGATGAGTGGTGAGGCGATTCGTGCCGTCGCGACGCGCGAGGAGATCCTCGCCTACCAGCAGGTCGTGCGTCGGGTGCCGGTGGCGGAGGCGGTGGTGCAGTACGCGGTGCGGCTGGTGCGGAACACGCGGCCGAGTGAGGGCGCGCCTGAGTATGTCGGGAAGTATCTCGCGTACGGCGCCTCGGTGCGCGCGGCGCAGGCACTCATTCTGGGTGGCAAGGCCCGGGCGTTGTTGAACGGCCGGACGCACGTCTCATATGAAGATGTCCAGGCCCTGGCACGGCCGGTGATGCGGCACCGGTTGCTGCGCACTTTCCAGGCGCAGTCCGAGCGCGTGACGACGGACGAGATCATCGCGCGTGTGCTGGCCGACACCAAGCCGTCGCGGTCGGGGCTCTGACCAGGTGAGCACCGTCGCCCCGATGGCATTCCTCGATCCTGCCCTGCTGGCGGGGATCGGCGATCTGGAACTCCTCGCACGCACGGTCGTCGACGGCTTCCTGCACGGGGTGCATCGGTCTCGTCGGACAGGATTGTCGCTCGACTTCGCGGAGCACCGGCTGTATCAGCCGGGTGATGATCTTCGGCGGATCGATTGGCGGCTCTATGCTCGAACCGATCGCTTCTACATGAAGACCTACGAGGCGGAGACCAACGCCGACCTCCGGGTAGCGCTCGATGTCTCGCGTTCGATGGACTTCGGCTCGGGAGCGCTCACCAAGTTCGAGTGGGCGCGGGCGCTGCTCGCGTCGATGGCGTGGTTGGCGCGACGCCAAGGCGATCGAGTGGGGTATGTCCCGCTCGGTGGTTCGACCAGCGATATCGTGCCGCCCGCCGCGAGGCACTTGCCGCTCGTGTTGCAGGCGATGGCGCGGAGCGTGCCCGATGGGACGACGCCGGTCGCCGAGGCGCTCGAGGCGTTGCCGCCGGTGGTCGGGCGTGCGGGAATGCTGGTGATCGCCAGCGATTGCTACGACGCGCCCGAACGGATGCAGTGTGCGATCGGGGTGCTCCGTGCGCGGGGGCACGATGTGATGCTGTTCCATGTGGTCGATGCCGCCGAACGTGATTTCCCGTATGAGGGTGCGTTGACGCTCTCGGACCTCGAGACGACCTCACGGCTGGCGGTGGAACCGCGTGAGATCGCGCCGGCGTATCGGCAGGCATTCGCGGCGCATGGTGAAGCGGTCGAGAGTGGCACGGGGAGCGCCGGTGGTGACTACCTCCGCGTGTCCAGCGACGAACCACTCGATCGCGCATTGCGAGCCGGGCTCAGCCGTCGCGGCAAGCAGGGAGTGCGCCGCTGATGCCGCTTGCGTTCCTGGTCCCGGCATTCCTGGTCGGGCTTGTCGCGGTCGGCGTGCCATTGCTGTTGCACCTCCGGCGACGGGACCGTCAACGGCCGACACCGTTCCCCTCGCTCATGTTTCTGTCGCGACTGCCGATCCGCACCGAACGGCGCCGGCGAATCACTGATTGGCCGCTGCTCTTGCTCAGGGCGCTGGTGATCCTGCTGCTGGTGGCGGCGTTTGCGCGACCATTTCTCCGGACCGGTGACGCGAGTGACACCGGCGCAGCCGGGCTCACGGTGTTGCTGCTCGATCGCTCAGCCAGCATGGGTGCGGACGGTATCGGCACAATCGGGCTGGACAGTGCGTTGGCGGTGTTGGGCGCGCTGCCGAGTGGACGCCGTGTCGCGGTGGTCAGCTTCGACGCGGAGGCGACGGTGTTGCTGGCGCCCACGGGGGATGTCGCGGCGGCGCGCGCGAGCCTCGATCAGGTGCCGGTACCGGCTGGGCCAA
>JBBSPX010000174.1:0-4989 GCA_038258395.1 Gemmatimonadales bacterium
CGATGAACGATGAAGGATGAAGGATGAAGGATCGACGATGTCTCTCTTTCTATTCCCCGTACAACAACTCGTACACATTCCGATTCACCGTGATCCGGCGGATATAGTTACGCGTCTCGAGATACGGGATCCGTTCGACGAACAGTTCCGGGTCGGCCAGTGGACCGTCGCCGGCGTCGCTACCATCGAGCAGGGTGCGCGACCACTGTGCGGCCTTGCCGGCGCCGGCATTGTAGGCGGCGAGCGAGCGCTCGAGTTCGGGAAACCGTCGCAGTTCGCGGGCGAGATGCTGTGTCCCGAACGCGAGGTTGAGGTCTGGCTGGTAGAGCAGGGCCGGATCGAAGTCGCGCATGCCAAGTGATCGCGCGATGTCGCGGCCACTCCCGGGGAGGAGCTGCATCAGGCCACGGGCGTCGGCGCCCGAGCGGGCGTGCGGATCAAACGCTGATTCCTGCCGGATCACCGCCGCCGCGAGCCACGGGTCGACGCCGGCCTTGGTGGCGCTCGTCGTGAGCGTGGCCTCGTAGGGGAGCACATAGATGAGTCGCCACACATCGCCGTCGCGGCTGCCACCGGCGCGGACGATCCGGGCAGCGAGAGCTGGCGCCAGCGAGGGATGGGCGCCCTGCACGAATGCCTGCCCGATGGCCACAAGTTCGTCGCGCGTTGTGGCGGCCGCGATCGCACCCTTCCGTTCGAGCCCTGCCTCGAAGTCGAGACCGAGTTGGGCGAGCAACTCGGCACGCCCGAGTGCGGGGGAGGGAGTGGCCACGGTGCCAGCAGCCGGCCGCGGAAGCGTCCATGGCATCGTGTCGAGTCGCGCGGCAGCTCGGATGGCGTAGTAGTTCTCTGGTCCCCGGTCGAGCAGGGCACGAAACGTTGCCCGCGCCTCGCCAGAGTCACCCAGGGCCAGGTGAGACCGTCCGATCCAGTACTGGCCGGCATCGGCGTCGAAGCCAGTGAGCCGGTGACGTTCGATGGCAGTCAGCAGCTCGTTGCCCGCTGCCGTGTACTGGCCATGCGCGAAGGCAATCAGCGGCGCGATCAGCGCGCCGCGCTGGGCGAACTCGTTGCTGGGATACCGGCTGGACAGCTGGTCGAGCAGCGTACGGGCCGAATCGGTGCGGCCGGCATCGAGCGCCAAGTCGGCGAGCAGGTAGAGTGCGGTCCCTGCTGCGAAGGTGTCGCCCGGAAACTTCGCCACGATCCGGTTGAGGCCGGTGATTGCCGCGGAACCCTTGCCCTGCCTGAGCTTCACCCGTGCCGACTGATATGCCGCCCTGCCGGCGAGTGCGCCCGTCGTGATCCGTGCATACTCCCGCTCGGCCGCATCCCAGTTGCCGTTTGTGGCCTGTGCGTCACCAAGCGTCAGGCGGTCCGATGATGTCAGCGAGCCACCACGCCCGAGTGCGGCGAGCACCTCGATCGTTGTTCGGTTGCGCCCGAGATCTGCCGCACGGCGGCCGACTACGAATGAGTCCTCCCGCCCAAATGGCACCCGGTAGTCATCGAGTATCGCAATTGCCTGGCGGGACTCATTTGACGAACGGGTATCGCGCACCAATCCGAGCAGCGCAACGCCGATCTGCTGGCGCGTGGCGGCATCGGTATTTGCTTCCCACCGGAGCCGGAGCGCCACCGCCTTGCTCCCGGCCGCTGCATACTCGCGTGCCGCACGGAGCTTTTCGCGGGCGCGTGTCCAGGCGAGTGCCTCGGTCAGGCCAATCTGTGCCCGCGCGACCGGGGATGTCACCGTGGTGTACAATCGGGCACGAGTCGCGGAATCAGCCGTCACACCCGCGGCACGGAGTGCCAGCCAGTCGCTCACGTCGGGGAGTAGTGCCGCGGCCTGCGTGTACGCTACCCCGGCGCTGTCCCAGGCGCCGAGGCGCTCGTGGGACCGGGCGAGGTTGATCCACCGGCGTCCGGCTTCGTCGCTGACGCGCAAGATCAGTGTCTTCGGGAGTGCCAATCGTGCGTACGTGAGTGCGTCCGATGGTCGGTCCTCTGCGAGTGCCGCATCGGTCAGCAGGCGATAACCAAGCGCATCGAAGCGAGTTCCGAGCCAGTCACGAGTTCCGAGGAGTCGCGTGACGGTGGGCCACCCCTCCCAGCCTGCCGCGGCACGGGCGCCGGCAATGACGATCTCTGGCTTGGTGCTCCCCGACTCTAACGCGGGCTGTAGTAGCTCGGTTGCCTGCCAGTTGGCCCCACTCCGAAGGGCCGCCTCGACCTCGTCGAGCGCGACCGATTGGGCCGTGAGTGGTACCGCCAATGGCAGCAGCAGGAACGAGACAAGCAGTGCGGCGCGTGACATGTCGGAAGGTAGTGGCGTCGCCCGTCCGATCCGCCACACCGTCGTGCGTCAGCTCGCTTCGGACAGCTCCTTCACCTGCTTCGCGACCGCCCCGAGCAGGTCGTTCCAGCTCGCCGCGAACTTCTCGACGCCCTCGTCCTCGAGCTCCTTGGTGATCGTGTCGAGCGAGGGAACGCCGAGATTAGCATAGGCCGAGAGTTCTGCGCGGGCTGCCGCGATCGTCTCGTCGGTGATTCGGACCTCGGGTGTGCCGTGGTCGGCATAGGCATCCCACGTCGTCGGCGGGATCGTGTTGACCGTTTCTGGTGCAATGAGCGCATCGACGTAGTACGTATCGGGCAGCGACGGATCCTTGGTCGAGGTCGAGGCCCAGAGTGGTCGCTGCACATGCGCACCGTGCTTCGCGAGCGTCTTCCAGCGATCAGTCTCAAGGGACTCCGTGAACACGCCATATGCGTCGAGTGCATTGGCGATGGCGATCCGGTGCAGGAGTGGCTTGCCGGTGTCGCCAGCACCCTCAAGCGCATGATCCGTCTTGCCATCGACGCGCGAGACGAAGAAACTCGCCACGCTATGGATGCCGTCGATGGGCAGTCCCTTGGCGATGCGGGCCATGAGTCCATCCGCGAACGCATCGATCACTTCGCGGTACCGTCCCACGCCGAAGAGCAGCGTGATGTTGACATTGATGCCGCGTGCGATCAGGTGCGTGATGGCCGGCAGTCCCGCCTTGGTGCCCGGCACCTTGATCATCACGTTCGGTCGCGCGACCCGTTCCCAGAGTCGTTCCGCTTCGGTGATGGTCCCCGCCGTGTCGTGAGCGAGGGTCGGTGCCACCTCGATCGAGACGGCGCCATCGCCATTTCCGGCGGCGTCGTACAGCGGCCGAAAGACATCGCAGGCCGCCTGCACATCAGCAATCATCAGGGATTCGACGATCTCCGCCGGCTTCTTCTCGCCGAGTGTCTTCATGTCGGCATCGTAGTCAGAGGACCCGGTGATCGCCTTCTCGAAAATCGTCGGGTTCGACGTCATCCCGCGGAGCCCTTCCTCGCGGACGAGGCGCGCGAGTTCGCCCGAGTGGACGAGGTCCCGGGTGATGAAGTCGTACCACGGACTCTGGCCGAGGGCGGTGAGCTGGACGAGTGGCTTGGACATGATGACTTCCTGACTCAGGTGATCGATCGAACCGCGGTTGCGACGTGTGCCGCAGTGATCCCGAATTCCTCGAAGAGGCGTGTCGCCGGGGCGGAAGCGCCAAAGTGATCGATACCGATCGCGACACCGCGGTCACCGACCAAACGATGCCAGCCGAAGGTCGTAGCGGCCTCGATCGAGACGCGGGCGGTGAGCGTCGGCGGCAGTACCCGATCGCGCCATGCGGCATCTTGTAAAGAGAATAGTTCCCATGATGGCATCGACACCACGCGCGTCGGCGTGCCATCGGCCGCGAGCGTTTGGGCCGCCTCGATTGCGACTGAGACTTCCGACCCCGTCGCAATCACCACCGCGACCGGCGTGGTGGCTGGCTCGAGCAGGATATAACCTCCGCGAGCCGCGTCGCTGACCCCATCCGCCTCGCGATGGATCGCGGGCAGCTTCTGGCGGGTCAGAATGAGCGCGGTCGGCCCCGTCACGTTCACCAATGCGCTGCGCCAAGCTTGGACCGTTTCGGCCGCATCGCCGGGTCGAATCACCGTCATCCCTGGAATCGACCGCAGCATGGCGAGATGTTCGATCGGCTGATGCGTTGGTCCGTCCTCGCCGAGGCCGATCGAATCGTGAGTGAATACGAAGATGTCCGGCAGTCCCATCAGTGCCGCGAGTCGGAGCGACGGCTTGCAGTAGTCGGCGAACACCAGGAATGTCGAGCCATAGGGCCGGAATCCGCCGTGTGCAGCGAGGCCGTTGCACGCCGCCATCATCGCGTGCTCGCGGATCCCGAAATGGAAGCGTCGCCCCGAGGTGATCGGACCGAAGGTCCCGCCGACCGTGATGTCGGTGCCGTTACTGCCGCCGAGGTCCGCCGATCCGCCGACCAGCGCGGGGATCCGCTCGGCGAGTGCGGTGAGTGTCTTCTTCGACGCCTGACGGCTGGCCATTGACTCGCCTTCAAGGCTCGGCAGGTCGGTGTCCCATCCGTCCGGGAGCGCGCCGGCCATTCGGGCACTGAATACGTCGCGGTGTACGCTCACGCCGAGGCGCTGCTGCCACTGCTGCACGAGCGCGTCACCCACGTCGATGAGCCGCCTGCGGGTGTCGTAGGCGTCAGCGGGAATGCGGAACGGGACATCTGGCGCGTCGAGGACTGCCTTGGTCGCGGTGATCTCATCGGCCCCGAGTGGTGAGCCATGGGCGCCGGGCGTGTCGCGCTTGGTCGGGGCCGGATCACCGATGATCGTCCGGAGGATGATCAGGGTCGGCCGGTCTTCGGTGGCTGCGGCGCGCGTGAGCGCACCATCGATCGCCACCAGATCGTTGCCATCGTCGACCCGCAGCGTCCGCCAACCGTAGGCTTCGTATCGCTGCGCGACATTCTCGCTGAACGAGAGGTCGGTGTGGCCATCGATCGTGATGTGATTGTCGTCATAGATCACCACGAGCCGACCGAGGCCGAGGTGTCCTGCGAGCGACGAGGCCTCGCTCGAAATACCTTCCATCAGGTCACCGTC
>JBBSPX010000175.1:0-4868 GCA_038258395.1 Gemmatimonadales bacterium
GCCGGACTTCACGATCCGGCCGTTGGCCAGCACGTGCACGAAATCGGGGACGATGTAGTTGAGGAGCCGCTGGTAGTGCGTGACGACGATCGTCGCGCTGTCGGGACGGCGGAGGCGATTGACGCCGCCAGCAACGATCCGGAGTGCGTCGATGTCGAGGCCGGAATCGGTCTCGTCGAGGATCGCGAGCTTCGGCTCAAGCACGGCCATCTGGAGGATCTCGTTGCGCTTCTTCTCGCCACCGGAAAAGCCGAAGTTGACCGCGCGCTCCATGATCTCCGGACCCCACTCGACCATCTTCAGCTTTTCCTCGAGCAGATCGACGAAATCGATCGGGTCGATCTCGTCGAGCCCGCGCGCCTTCCGGATCTCGTTGTACGCCTGCCGGAGGAAGTACGCGTTGGTGACACCGGGAATCTCGACCGGGTACTGGAACGCCAAAAACACGCCGGCCCACGCGCGCTCCTCGGGTTCCATGTCGAGCAGGTCCTCACCATCGAGAGTTGCCGATCCGCTGGTCACCTCATAGGCCGGGTGTCCCGCAAGTACCTGCGCGAGCGTGCTCTTGCCTGAACCGTTCGGGCCCATGATCGCGTGCACCTCACCGGCGTTCACCGTGAGCGAGATACCCTTGAGAATTTCGGTCTCGTCGACCGAGGCGTGGAGATTGCTGACTTCGAGAAGTGACATGTGTCTACGATTCCTGGTTCGTGATTGATCGCTGGCTGATGGTTGATGGTCAATCGACCATCGACCATCGGCCTCCTAACCGACAGACCCTTCCAGCGACACCCCGAGCAGTTTCTGCGCCTCGAGCGCAAACTCCATCGGCAGTTCCCGGAAGACTTCCTTGCAGAAGCCGTTCACGATCACGCTGATCGCGTGCTCGGTGTTGAGGCCGCGCTGCTTGCAGTAGAACAGCTGATCCTCGCCGATCTTCGAGGTGCTCGCCTCGTGCTCGACATCGCTGGTGCTGTTGCGCACGTCGATATACGGGAAGGTGTGCGCGCCACACCGATCGCCGATCAGCATCGAGTCGCACTGGGTGTAGTTCCTGGCTCCCGTGGCACCCGGCATGATCTTGACCTGGCCACGATAGGAGTTCTGCCCCTGACCGGCGCTGATCCCCTTCGAGATGATCGTGCTCCGGCTGTTGCGCCCGAGATGGATCATCTTCGTGCCGGTGTCGGCCTGCTGGCGCCCATTGGTCACCGCGACCGAATAGAACTCACCGATGCTGTCGTCGCCCTGCAGGATCACACTTGGATACTTCCAGGTGATCGCCGAGCCGGTCTCGACCTGGGTCCACGAGATCTTCGCGCGGTTCATCGCCTTGCCGCGCTTGGTGACGAAGTTGTAGATCCCGCCGACGCCGTTGTCGTCGCCCGCGTACCAGTTCTGCACGGTCGAGTACTTGATGCTCGCGTCATCGAGCGCCACGAGTTCGACCACCGCCGCGTGCAGCTGATTCTCGTCGCGCTTGGGCGCCGTGCACCCCTCGAGGTAGCTCACCGAGGCACCTTCTTCGGCCACGATCAGGGTACGCTCGAACTGACCCGAGTTCGCAGCGTTGATCCGGAAGTAGGTCGACAACTCCATCGGACACTTGACCCCCTTCGGAATGAACACGAAGGACCCATCGGAGAAGACGGCCGAATTGAGGGCAGCGAAGAAGTTGTCGTTGGCCGGCACCACGCTGCCGAGGTACTTCCGCACCAACTCGGGATGCTCGCGCACCGCCTCGCCGAAGGAGCAGAAGATCACGCCCGACTTGGCAAGTGTGGCCTTGAACGTCGTCCCGACCGAGACCGAATCGAAGATCGCGTCGACCGCGACACCAGCCAGCATCTTCTGTTCGCTGAGCGGAATCCCGAGCTTCTCATAGGTCTCGAGCAACTTGGGATCGACCTCGTCGAGCGAACCGAGTGGCGTCGTGGTCTTGGGCTCGGAGTAGTAGCTGATCGACTGGTAGTCGATCGGCGTGTAGGTCAGGTTCGGCCAGCGATGTGGCTCGGTCATGTCCAACCAGCGACGGTAGGCCTTGAGGCGCCAATCGAGCAGCCACTCCGGCTCGCCCTTCTTGGCGGAGATGTAACGCACGGTGTCCTCGGACAGCCCAATGGCCGCCGACTCGGATTCGATGTCGGTGATGAAACCGTACTTGTACTCCCGACCAACCAGTTGCTCGACCGCACTGCTCATGACAACTCCTCATCTGTTCTGGCGTCGCCATCGGCGACACGATAGCTGCAGGTGCCGCAGCCGCCGTCGATGCGCGACCGACGCTCGACCGGGGCACCGAATGCTTCGGTCAGGAAACGCTCCTCGGCCTCGCAGACCTCGGGGAATCGCTCGGCGATCAGCCGATGTGGGCAGTTGTGCTCGGTCAACAAACCACCCTCGGCGGCGTGCGCCCAGGTCGCCATGTATCCCTCGGCGTCGAGCACCCGCGCGATCGCCTCGCCGCGAGCCGCGGGATCGAGGCCGCGTGTCTCGACTTCCAAGCGATTGGTCAGGACCTCGTATTGCTGCTCGAGCAACGCCACCGCGGCCGGTCGGCCCTCCATGGCCACCACCCGGTCGAGCAGCTGAATCAGGGTCTTTTCGTAGCGCGCCGGAAAGAGCCGCTGACCCGCAGGAGTCAGGCGCCAGACGTGCGCCGGCGCACCGACACCACGCGGGGCGCGGTCGGAGGAAACCACCCCCGCGATTTCCAGCTCCGTGAGATGATGTCGCGCCGCGTTGAGCGAGCAACTGAGCTCTTCGGCGACTTCCGCGACCGTGGCACCAGCCCGGCACTTGAGCTGCACCAGAATCGCCGCCCTCGGGCCGCGATGGCCCGCAGGGGTCGGAAATTCGGATGGACGGAGGTTCAATGGTGCCGACATAGACGTCAAGTCTACGCCAAATCAGCGGATAGTCAATTTATACCAAGATTATGGTCTGAATCTCTGACTAGCGACACGGAGGCTTGGTCACCACCAGAAACCTACCAGCGGCCGACCCGAAGAAACACCGTGGATCGATGTTCGCTGTTGAGGCCATACTCGAGCCGAATAGGCCCCACTGGGGTATCGCTCCCGAATCCCACCTTGCCGCCGGCGAGCCAGCCCGACCCGCCGAGGAGGTCGCCCCTTGGCGCGAAACCTGGGAGGGCACCATCGCCGGTCAGGAACTCGGTCCGGTGAAAGGCGGTCCGCCCCACCGCGCCGGTCAGGCGGATGTTGATCGGACCAATGAGCCGGCGCTGGAGCGCCAGCGACCCCATCATCTCGTTGTCGCCTGGTCGCTCCCCGATGTGGAGCCCTGGAAAGCCATCCACTCCGCCGAGCGTGAAAACCTCGTCGGCCGGCAGATCCCGCCCGTAACCGGCCCGGAGTCGCGGCTCGAGGCGAAACCGGCCCAGCGACCCGGAGAAGTGCAGGTCGAGCGACGACCTGAGATACTCACGCGTCACCACCAGCTCGGCCCGAGCGAGTTCCTCGCGATCGAGGGTCAGTTTCTGCAGGACCACGACGCCGCCCACCGTGCTCATGGTGCGGCTCAGGTCGAGCACGGGATCTCTCTCCCGCCACGAGTGAACCAGGCCGTCGAGACGGAGTCGGAAGCCGAGGGCCAGTTGCCGCTCGAGTCCCAACTCGACGGCCACGCGCTGCACGTCGAGCGTGGGAAGCTCGAGTCCCGATTCGGCGAAGCGTCGTACCTCCGCGTCAGCAAGCCGCACCAGTGCGAGCGGAGTGAAGGCGGATTGCCCGAAGCGGGTCTCGCGACGCAGTTCGAGCAACAGTTCGTTGGCGAACCGATTCGAGGTGAGCAGTGCCGAACCTTCGGTGACGAGGACGGGGACACGCCGGTCGAGGACACCGACCCAGAGTCGGCCACCGAGTTCGGCATCATAGGAGAGACCGATCCCGCCGACTCGTCGAGGCAGGCGGCTCACCACCGGCCGAAGCACCACCGTGTCGGCCGTGCCGGTCGGGTTGAGCCATACGTCCTTGAAGACTTCACGGTCAATGAGATCGCGGAGTCGTTCGCCGAGCAGGTTGGCGTCGAGTGGTGTCGCTTCCGTGAGCATGAGGGCCCGACGGACGATCTCGCGTTCGCCGGCGTCATCCCCCCCCCCCGCAACCGTCACGATCCGGGGAAGTGTCTCGGGGGGAACTGGTGGCGTGCCGACAATGTCGCGGCAACGCCAGGTCGCCAGCGCGGAATCCGCCGTGCGACTCCCGAGTGTGATCAAGGACTCGATGGCGCGCTGGGAGAAGTCGAGCGCACGGAATCTGCTGATCGGCGAGCGAATGTAGAGGTCCTCGGCGTTGAGCGAATCCACCGGCTGCCGGAAGAGCCAGTTGAGCAGCCGATCGACCACCACCAGCGGCGACTCGAGATTGAGGGTGTCGGCCGGGAGTTCGGTCACATCACTCACGATCACGCGTGTTGCGCCTGCCTGCCTGGCGACTGCGATCGGGATGTTGGCGGACAGTCCACCGTCGGCGTACACGGAGTCGCCGATGCGTTGTGGTGTGAACACGAGCGGGATGGCGATACTGGCGCGCACCGTCTGGGCCAGATCACCGGACGCGAACGAGCGCACTCCCCGGTCGGCCATGCTCGTGGCCACGACGCGGAGCGGAATGGGCAGACGATCGAAGTCGCCCCGGGCGAGCAGGTTGCCGCGCAGGAGTGCATCACCGAGCATCCCGCTGATGGCCCGCTGTTCGACCGATGCCCCTTGGACCGCGAAGCCGAGATCGCCTTCGGCCCAGATCAGCAGGGGGAGACGGGCTCCCCAAACGGCCGGCCCGCGGGGCTCCACGGTGTGGAAGACCTCGGCAAGCGGCAGTGTTCGCGCGATGGAGTCAATCTCC
>JBBSPX010000176.1:0-4843 GCA_038258395.1 Gemmatimonadales bacterium
ATTTGGGGGGGGGGCGCAGGCGAACTCCTTGCCACGGTCAGCACCGACCTGCTCGAGCGTGACGCCGAGGGGTTGTGGCACCCGCTGAACGTGCCGAGCGGCGGGAATATCCTGCTCGGCATCTGGGGGCTCTCAGCCACAGACGTCTGGGTTCACGGGGTCGGAGGCACCATCCTACGCCGGACCGCCGCCGGCTGGGTGCCCGCCACGACGGGCACGACCGAAGAGATCTGGGGAGTCGGGGGTCATGCGCTGGACGACCTGGTCGCCGTCGGCCAGAACGGGACCATCCTCGAGAGCCGAGACAGCGGTGGCACCTGGCTCGAGCGCCCCTCGCCCACTGTTCGGACCTTGTTCGCCGTGGCGGCCGAACCGGGCGGCCGGGTCGTCGCCGTCGGGAGCGGCGGGACGATCATTGTCCGCGACGGCGCCACCTGGCAGCAGGTGGGTTCCCCGACCCTACTCAATCTCTTCGATGTGAAGGTGGCGTCACCGGGACGGTTCACGATCCTTGGCGATGGCGGCACGTTGCTCGAAGGCGACGGCTTCACCTGGCAACAGGCGGAGGTGCGAGGCGCCCGCGAGAACCTCCGCGCCGTCACCGGACCCTTGGGGCATCGCATCGCGGTGGGCTGGGCCGGCACGATCCTCGACGAGGCTACTGGCTGGGGAACGGACTTGGCGGGTGGCACGCTCTACGGCGTCCACGTTCCGGCGAGTGGTCCAGCCCTCGCGGTCGGGACCGGTGGACTGGCGTACGAGCGGCAGGGGGGGGGATGGGTCCCGGTCTACATTCCGACCCCTGCTTCGCTCTACGGGGTGGCGGGCCCCTCGGCGAACGATCGGATCGCCGTGGGCGACAGTGGAACCATCATGCATCAGCAGGGCGGCGCATGGATACGCGAACATTTCGTGTCCGGCGCGTTTCTGCGCTCGGTCTGGTACGATGGCACCCACGCGCTGGCGGTCGGGCGCAGTGGCACCGTGCTGGTGCGTGAAAACGGGAACTGGCGCTCGGTCGCGAGCGGCACCACCCGATTCCTTCGGCGGGTGGCGGGCGAACGGTGGGATCGTCTCTATATCGTCGGCGACAGCGGGACGGCGATGGTCTGGGACGGCACCAAGCTCGCCAATCTGTCGGTCGGCACGGAGCAGAATCTCCGCGGCATCCTAGTCTCCGGTGAGCGCGACGTCTGGTTCGTCGGCGATCTCGGTACCATCATCCGCGGAGAGGAATCGGGCTGGACGCCACAGTACTCACCGACCCTCAACGACATCCGCGGGATCGGACGCGTGGGTTCCTCGTACTACATCGTCGGCGATTTTCGGCAGGTATATCGGTTGGACGGCACGACGTGGACGTCGATCGGAGTGCAAGCACCGGGTTTCTGGCTCGATCTCGCAGGCGACACGGAGTTGGTGGTGGTTGGCGAACTCGGTCGAATCGATGAGGGACAGCGCTGAGTCACGGCGCGAGCAGTGCGACCCCGTAGTGCGTGAGCAGGCTGGGCCACGCACTTCGTGGCACCAGCGTCAGTGCGGTGGCAAGGGCATCGGTCATCGCCGCATCCGGACCGAGCACGCTCACCTGGAGCGCGGATTCGCTGCCGCGACCACTGGCAAGATCGATCACGTGTGACGCGGTGCCTCCGTCAGGTGCAGGAATCGACTGTGCCGATGGCCCCGACGTCGACACCGCGACATTGTGGAGCGGAAGCACGGTGTCGCCCTGTTCACGCACCACGCGAACGTGCCAGCCGTCGCGGTGATTCGGTGCGTCACCCAGTACGATGTCGCCTCCCGCTTCGATCAAAAACCGCCTCTGCCCATATGCGCGGAGCACAACCGCGGCCTGTTCGAGGATCCATCCCTTGGCGATCCCGCCCAAGTCGAGCTGCATCCCCGACACGTCGAACCGGATCCGGTGGCGGGCCGGGTCGAGATCGATATGCGTCCATCCCACCTGGGAGCGGGCCTCGTTGCGGGCGCTATCGCTCGGCGATACACCGGTCGACCGCTCAAGCCGCCAGAGCTGGGTGAGGGGACCGACCGTGGGGTCGAACCGACCCTCGGTCCGCTCCGCGACATCGAGGGCCAAGCCGAGCACCGTGGCAAGATCGTTCGAGATCGGGTGCCAGTCCCCCGGAAGTGCGCGGCCAAGCCTCGACAGCTCGCTCTGGGGCCGCCAGTCGCTCAAGACGAGGTCGAGTGAATCGACCCGGTCGAAGGCCATTCTCGCGATCTGACCGGCATCGCCGCCCACGGTGGTGTCGATGACGATCCGGAACTCCATGCCGAGATGCACCTCGCGGAATTCCTGCAACGAAGTCTGTCCCCCCTGTCCCGACAGGGGCGACGGGTGCAAGTTGCCTAGGAGGCCGGCGAGTCCGAGCGCGACGTGGGCCCACTTCAACCTGTGCATCCCATGAACCTATCCCGTTGGCTGGCCGCACTCACCTGTGTCGCCATGCCCCTCTCGGCCCAGACTTCGAGCACCACCGCCTCCGACTCGTTGCCGGGGCAGCGAGTGCATTGGGAGATGGTCCGGGTTCCGGCAGGTCGCGCGATCGACCCGGGGACCGGCACGTCGGCCCTGGTGCCGGCGTTCTGGATCGGCCGAACCGAGGTGCCGTGGGAGCTGTACGACATCTTCTACCTGCGATTTGATATTCCTCGCGCGGATCGGGCCTCGATCGACGCGACGACGCGACCTTCCAAGCCGTATGGTGCACCCGATCGAGGCTATGGGCATCGGGGCTATCCCGCGATCTCGCTGACCCATCGTGCCGTGGTCGACTTCGCAGCATGGTTGAGCGAGAAGACCGGGCACACTTATGCGGTGCCGGCCGAGGCAGAGTGGCAGCGGGCCGCCGATCTCGCCGCTCCGCGCACCAAGGTCTCCGCCACGATCGCCTGGGCAGCCGACGTCGCGGAGGGTACCACGCATCCGGTGGCGGCATTGGCCCCCGATGCGCTGGGGCTGTACGATCTTTTCGGCAATGCGGGTGAGTGGGTGACGAGCGCCGACGGATCCGGACGAATCCGCGGCGGCACCTTTCTCGACCGCCGCGACTCGGTGAGTGCCCGTACCCGCGCCACGCAACAGCCGTCATGGAACAAGACCGACCCGCAGATTCCCAAGAGCCGCTGGTGGCTCTCCGATGGTCCTTTCGCCGGCATTCGACTTGTGAGGCTTCCGTGAGCACAACGCGTAGAAACTTCGTCGCCGCCAGTGGTGCCGCCTTGGCGGCCGCCGCTCTCCCTCGTCGTGCCTTCGGCATCGGCCGCCCCGATGCCGATCCGATCCGGATCGGTGTGATCGGCTGTGGCGGTCGGGGCACCGGTGCGGTCCAGAACGCACTCACCGCAAGCGAGAATGTCACGCTGGTGGCGATCGGCGATCTCTTCCCCGATCATCTCGCCGCCGCGCGGGCCAACTTCGCCAAGGTGGCGAATGACAACGCCGATTTTGCCTCGAAGTACCGGGTCACCGACGATCACTGCTTCACTGGCTTCGATGCGTTCCGGAAGGTGCTCGCCACCGACGTCAATCTCGTCATTCTTGCGACACCGCCGGCGTTTCGGGCCGAGCATCTGACCGCATCGATCGCCGCGGGCAAGCATGTCTTCATGGAGAAGCCGGTCGCGGTCGATGTGCGCACCGCGCTGCAGGTGATCGCTGCCGCGGATCAGGCGGCCACCAAGGGCCTCGCGCTCGTGGCGGGAACGCAGCGCCGACATGACCCGCGTTACATCGAGACCATTCGCCGACTGCACGACGGTGCCATCGGTGATGTCATCACGGGTCAGGTGTACTGGAACCAGGGTGGGCTCTGGAGCCATCAGCGGCAGCCGGAATGGAGCGACACGGAGTTCCAGCTCCGCAACTGGCTCTACTACACCTGGGCGTCGGGCGATCACATTGTCGAGCAGCACGTCCACAACATTGACGTGGCAAACTGGGTCATGGGCGACCATCCGATCCGGGCCCTCGGCATGGGTGGCCGGCAAACCCGCACCGATCCGCTGTATGGACAGATCTTCGATCACTTCGCCATCGAGTTCGAGTATGCCGATGGTCGGCGCGTCTCGTCGATGTGCCGACAGCAAGACGGTACGGCGAGTCGGGTCGGCGAACACTTCATGGGAACACGCGGCACGAGCAACGCCTACGACACCATCGCGGGTGCCACCAACTGGAAGCACGCGAAGCTCGACATCGATCCTTATGTGGAGGAACATCGTGATCTCGTGGCGAGCATTCGCGCGGGCACGCCGCTCAATGAGGGACGCCGCATCGCGGAAAGCACGCTCACCGCGATCATGGGACGTGAATCGTGCTACACCGGCCAGGTGGTGTCATGGGATGAACTGATCGGCGCCGACCTCGCGATCCTGCCCGAAACGTTTGCACTCGGTCCGCAGGCCGTCCCACCCGTCCCGACGCCCGGTGAGACACGTCTGGATCGTGGCTTCACCGAGGGCTGGTAGCATGGAGCGCCGAGATTTCGTGGCGAGCGTGGGTAGTGTCGTGGCAGGGGTCGGTGTGGCATCCGGCAAGGAGACCCCACCGCTCGCCGAAGGGGCGAGGGCGGGGTGGGGTGCGTCAGGATCATCTCGGGCGTTCAGCCTGGATTACGCACCCCACTTCGGGATGTTCCGGAATGCCGGCGGCGACGACGTAGTCGCGCAGCTCGAGTACATGCACGATCAGGGATTTCGGTCGATGGAGGACAACGGCATGCGTGGTCGGAGTGTCGCCGACCAGGAACGGATCGCGGCCGCCATGTCTCGGCTGGGCATGCGGATGGGCATCTTCGTTCTCAATCCCGAGACGGCGTGG
>JBBSPX010000177.1:0-4817 GCA_038258395.1 Gemmatimonadales bacterium
AGCCGGCACGCCGACCCACTCCACGGCCGGTCCGACGTGATCCAGGTCTGGGCGGATGGCGAGCCCGTCGGGCGTCTGGACCGACGCGCCCCCGTCGGGCCATCGTTCGCGGCCGACCCAGACGCCGCCGCCGCACGCGCGGTGTCGCTCACCATGCCGCCGCGCGTGGCCTCGTACGAATGGCCTCGCGGCCTCCTGCCGATCTTCGAGATGCACTTGCCCGAGGGCGTGTTGCGGGAGCGGTTGCGACTTCGCTTCGCAAAAGCGACCGGGACGTTTGATGCCCTCGATCTGTTGAGTGTCGTTGGGCGCACGCAGCTCGGCCGCCTGCGCTACACCACACCCGGCGAGACACTCGACGAAGCTGTCCCGTTCCAGCGCGTGGCAGAGATCCTCGCGGCCCGACGTGATGGCGATCTCCTCACATCTCTGCTCGAAACGTTCGCGTCGCATTCCGGCGTGAGTGGCGTCCAGCCGAAGGTCCTGATCCGCGATGACTCGGAGGCGACTGTCGATGCGTCGGCTGTGCACGGCTCGCCGCGCGTACTCGGCGCCACGCATCTCGTGAAGTGGTGGGACGCGGTGGAGTATCCGGAACTCGCCGCGAACGAAAATGCGTGCCTCCGCGCCGCCGCGCGCGCAGGGCTCGCGGTCCCGTCCGTCCAGCTTGCCGACTCAGGCGCCGCACTGGTGGTGGCGCGCTTCGACCGACACGCCGATGGATCGTACGGCGGGTTCGAGGACTTCTGCGTGCTGAATGGCTACAACACCAACGAGAAGTATCGCGGCAGCTACGAGACGGCGCTGGTCAAGCGGCTCCGGGACTATGCGAGTCCGGAGGAGCTTCCGACGGCGCTGCGCGACCTGTTCCGATTGTTGGTGCTCAACTGCGCGGTGCGAAATGGGGATGCCCACCTCAAGAACTTCGGTCTCGTCTACGACGATCCCACCGCGGTGGTGCGGCTGGCCCCCGTCTACGACGTGGTAACCACGTCGGTCTATCTCCCTCGGGATCAGATGGCACTCACCTTGGACGGGTCGACGCGGTGGCCTACGCCGAAGGCGATTCGAGCCTTCGGCACCGAGCGATGCGAGCTCAAGCCCAGAGATGTCGAGTCGATTTGCGAGGCGACCGCCGATGCGATGCAGGGCGCGCTCGCCGATGTGACTCCCTACTTCGCGCAATGTCCGACACCAGGAATCGGGCGGCGCCTGGCCGATGCCTGGCAGACGGGGATCACCGAGACGCTGGGCCTTGCCGGTCGGCAGGTCGGGGTACCCGACCCCCTCAGTGGTGTTACGACCGAGCATGAACCTTGACCGCTCAGGCGCTCCGCGCCAGGAAGACGGTGTCGTCGGGCGGCGATTCGTCGAGCGGGAGAATGCTCTGCTTGACTCGGCCGATCACTCGGCCCTGATCGTCGAGCACGAGATAGCTGCCATCCTCCTCTGTCAGTTGCTGCATCACCATCGGTCGGCCTCGCGCGAGGGTCGCTCTCCTGCATGCTTGGATGTGCCGGCCTGCTCAAGGGTTGCGGCGATCGCGTACCGTCTGCCTATCATTCACGGATGACCAGACACCGCCTCCTCGCCCTCGGGCTGATGGTTGCAGTCGCCTGCTCGGGCTCTCCAGTCGGGCCGTCTGGACCCTTTGGACCGAGCGGCGTGATCTACTTCGGGTATCACACTCCGGGAACGGCCCTTAACGCCGTGTGGCAGGTGCGTCCCGATGGTTCCGGCGTGGGTCGGGTGCCACATCCAGGTGATTTCGTCTCTGCGCCACACGTGGGGCTTTCAGGCCGTTGGCTTGCGTATGGCGCCGGCGACATCGTCGTTGCCGACCTCACCAACCCGCCAGGCTCTCCCGAGCTTCCCGAGATGACCATCACCTCTGGTGGCGACCGGAGCTACCCGCTCGTCTCCCCGAGCGGGCAGCTTGTAGCCAACACATACTTCGGGTCGGAGCCTGACCTGCGGGGGATTCGCATCTCACGGACTGACCAGTCCGGGATCGAGACGCTGCTGACCCCTCCCAGCCGCCAGACAAGCGCCGGCGACCGCGCCATCGGTTGGTTTCCCGGCGAAGACTCGCTGCTGGTCTCCCAGGAGCCGGACGGCTACCGCGAATACTCGATCATCCACACCGATGGGACAGGCAAGCGACCGATCGGCATTCCGAGGGTCAACGAGTTTGTGAGCGTCGCCCTCTCACCAACGGGGCGGCTCGTGGCGCTCGCTGCGGATGGCACTGCGCCCATCGGGAGCGAGGTGTCACGCACAGTCACCATTTACGACCTCGCGACCGGTCGTCCCCTGCGGAGCATCATCGTCGAAGAGTCGGTTTACCAAGTCCTCTGGTCTCCGGATGAACGGTTCCTAGCCTACGTCCCAACCACGGTTCCCGAAGACCCATTCGACCTTGCCATCGTCGAACTCGCCACTGGGGCACTAACCGTCGTGCTCGATATCCCCGGATTGATCTCGAGCCCTGTCTGGGTGAATGCGCCACCAGCACTATGAGGCTGATCCGATGACCAACTTCAGTATCATTCACGGATGACCAGACACCGCCTCCTCGCCCTCGGGCTGCTGGTTGCCGCGTGCAACAGCGGCCCCAAGGGCCCCCCGCCGACCTACACCGCCGTCGCCATCGGCGACACTCTGATGGCGCCCGTGGTCCATGTCTCCGATGCTGTCGAGCGGTCCGACAGCACCTGGGTGCTGCTTGGGATCGAGGAGGGCTCCGTCCTCGTCGCCAACTTTGCGACGGGGACCGTGACACCGTTCTCGGGCATCACGCCCGAAGAGGTTCCGGGTGCAACTGGGCTCTTTGGCGCGGGCGACACGATCTTCGTGGCTGATTGGGGTCTCCGGCGTGTGACCGCGTGGACGCCCGATGGCAAGCGGGTCGATGCTGTTCCGACACCAGACGCGCTGCGCGGTGCCTTCCCGCGCGCCCGTGACGGTGCGGGACAGTGGTATTTCGAGGTGGCGGCCCCGCAGGGACCCGACGGCATGGGGATCAAGGACAGCAGTGCACTGGTCCGCGCCGATGCGTTCCTCACCCGGTTCGATACCGTGGCCATGCTCGCCGCGCCCGAGGTGGCCGAAGTCGACCGGAACGGCCGGACGCGGCTCGAGGTCCGGGCCCTCGCGGGACGCGATCGTTGGGGTGTGCTGCGCGATGGAACAGTTTGGATCGCACGGGTCAACCAGAACCAACTCTTCTGGTTCTTCCCCTCAGGCGCACGACCGGCGCACACGCGCCCACTTCCGGACGCGATCCTCCCGATCACCGAGATGGATCGGCAGCGCTACCTGCGCCGGTATCCCGAAGCCAATCGGCCCGCCGTGCAGTCGATCTCGTGGGCGATCGTCAAGCCGACATTCGAGCGCGCGTTTGCGGCACCGGGTGGCCGGGTCTGGCTCTTCAAGAGCGGCGACGAGGAGCCTGTCGACACGCTCCGCACCTTCCAGGTCGCCGACAGCACCGGCTGGCTCTTCAATGTCGATGTGCCCAGCTACGGCATCGCGCTCGGTGTGACACCCCGCGAGATCCTGATGGGCGAGGAGAACCCCGAAGGGATTCGCCTCGTCAGGTTTCGGATTCCGGCCGAGGCACGCTTTCCGCCGCCGCCGCCGCCCGCTCCGACGACGCCATAGTCGGCGCCACGCCGCGGGGCTTCGACTCATACCAGCGACGCACCACCTCGCCGGCGAGCCCCGCGTTGCCCAATCCGAACGCCAGACCGATCGCGAGCGCGAGGGAGCCCAGAATCAGCGTGAAAGCCGAGACCACGAGTTCATCGGCGACGCCGACCTGCTCGAGCGCCATGAAGATCGCGATCAACACGACCGATCCCTTGGCGACATTGGCGAGCACCGGCACACCCTCGACCGTGCCGGCCGACGCGAGAATCAGGCTCCGCAGGAATTCGCCGACCACGATCCCGAGCACCACGACGACGATCGCGGTGATCAGACTCGGGATGAACGCGATCATGATGCCGAACATCTGATTGATGCTCTCGAGCCCGAGTGCCGCCGAGGCGAGCATGATCACCATCAACATGATCAGCCAGAAGACCAGCTTGCCGACCGCATGCACCGGATCGAGCCGAGCCCCGGTGCGGTCCACGGCCTCGCGGAGCCCGCCCGCCTCGGCCATCCGATTGAAGTCCATGCGACCGAGCCAGGCGTCGACCCATCGCTCCAGCGCGCGGGCCAGGAAATAGCCGGCGAAGAAGATGATCCCCGCGCCGAGCAGCGCGGGGATGACGGCCAGCATGCGCTCGAGCGAATCGCGCACGCGGAGCAGGATGTCGTTCATGGTGCCACCTCCAGGACAATCTTGCCGAACTGCGCCGCGTCGGCCAACCGACGATAGGCGGCCTCTCCCTCGGCGAGGGGAAAGGTCATATCGATCACCGGACGCAGGGCACCGGTGTTGCCCAGCCGTACCACTTCGGCGAACTCCGTACTGGTGCCCATCGTCGAACCGAGCAGCGACCACTGGAACCAGAACAGCCGACGCAGATCGAGGTCGACATGACGTCCCCCGGTCGCGCCACATGTCACGAGCCGGCCTCCCGGCTTGAGCGCCTTGCAGGAACGCTGCCACGTTGGCGTGCCGACCGAATCGACCACGACGTCCGCGCCATGGCCAAGGTGCTGTTTGACCAAGGCTGGAATATCGGCATCGTCGCGGTGATCGAGGGCAAGGTTGGCACCGAGTTGGCGCGCGCGTTCAAGCTTTTCGGGCGACGACGAGGTCACGATGGTGGTGGCGCCGAGGTGATGTGCGATCTGCATCGCCT
>JBBSPX010000178.1:0-4813 GCA_038258395.1 Gemmatimonadales bacterium
CGCGAAGTTCCGCGCGGCACGTCGCCTCTACGCCACGCTCATGCGCGAGCGCTTCGGGGCGGATGATGCCTCCGCGCGGCTCCGGTTCCACACCCAGACCGGTGGCGTGACGCTGCAGGCCCAGCAGCCGCTCAACAACATCGTCCGCGTCACGGTCCAGGCGCTCGCCGCCGGACTCGGCGGCACCCAGTCCCTGCACACCAATGGGTTCGACGAGGCGCTGGCGCTGCCAACCGAAGCGAGTGCCACGCTCGCGCTCCGGACCCAACAGATCCTGGCGGACGAGAGTGGCCTCACCCGGAGCATCGATCCGCTGGCCGGAAGCTGGTATGTGGAGGCGCTCACGGACCAGATCGAGCGTGAGGCGCGCGCGCTGATCGACGAGATCGATGCCGTCGGCGGTGCCGCGAAGGCCGTCGAGCTCGGAATCCCGCAACGCGCGATCGCCGAGAGTGCCTGGGCGTACCAGCAGGCGGTCGAGTCGGGGGCGGTGACCGTGGTGGGTGTCAATCGTTACCAGAGCGACGAGCAAGCGATGGCGATCGACGTTCCTGACTTCACGGCGCTCGCCGCCGATCAGACCGCACGGTTGGCGGCGGTGCGCGCGGGTCGCGACGCCAGCGTCGTCACGCAGTCGCTTGGGCCGATCCGTGCGGCGGCCGAGGGTACGGGGCCGCTGATGCCACCAATCATCGAGGCGGTGCGCGCCCGCGCCACGCTCGGCGAGATCAGCGATGTACTCCGTGATGTGTGGGGGGTGTATCACGAATGACCGACGTCACGGATTCCCGCGTGTCCACCCGCTCACTCGTGGTGCCGCGACACGCGCGGGTCGGCTGGATCGGGGATCCGGCGACCGCCACTGAGGCGTGGCTGGTGCTCCACGGCTACGGCATGACGGCACGGGGCATCCTGCATTGGTTCAGGGACGCTGCGGCTCCGCACCGGGTCCTGGTGGCACCGGAGGGACTCTCGCGGTTCTATCAGGAGCGTCGCGGCATCCGTACGGTCGGGGCATCCTGGATGACGAGCGATGACCGGGACAACGAAATCATTGACCAGCGCACCTATCTCGATTCTGTGGCCGATGCCTGGCTTGCCGGTCGTGAACGGATCGAATTGCATGGCTTCTCGCAGGGGGTCTCCACCGCATGCCGCTGGCTGGTCGCAGGTAATCGGGCCGTGGATCGTCTGGTCGGCTGGGCTGGGGTCATCCCACCAGACCTGGATCTGGAGCTGCTAGGCGCCAGATCAGGGCCCGGGCCGGTGCATCTGGTGGTCGGGGCGCGTGACTCGTTGGTCCCCCCGGCCCAAGTCGCGGCGGACCGGGATCGCCTCGAGGCCGCCGGAATCGCCACGAAACTCCACCCGCATGAGGGTGGACATGGGATCGACGCCGGCGTTCTCGCGACCTTCGCTGGTTGAGGGGGTGGCTCCGCCCCGCTAAATTCAAGGGCTGTGCGGAGTTCAGTGACCCTTGGAGCAGCCATGCCGACTTATGAGTACCTCTGTGCCGAAGGTCATGCCTTCGAGCGCTTCCAGAAGATGAGTGATCGCCCGGTGGCGAAGTGCCCGACGTGCGGGGCCAAGGCATCGCGCAAGGTCAGCGGTGGCCAGGGGCTGATCTTCAAGGGAAGTGGGTTCTACATCACGGATTACGGCAAGGACGGCAAGGGACCGCGCAAGGCCGAGTCCGATGGGGCTGAGTCGAAGCCGACCTCGAAGAGCACCGATGCTCCGGCGGCCACGACCGCTCCCGCGCCCACCGCGCCCACCCCAACGTCCACGAAGCCAGCCAAGGGCGACGCGTGACCGATCTGCTGTTCGGCGAGCTCACGCGGATCGCCGAGAAGTTGGCGGGAGAGCCCGTCGACTTCACGTTGGAACGTCCGCGCGACCCGTCCCACGGCGACTTCGCGACCAACCTTGCGATGCAGCTCGCGCGGCGAGTCAAGGCCAACCCGCGGGCCATCGCGGCCCAGGTGATCGCTGCGCTCGACCTGCCTGATGATGTGATCGCCGCGACCGAGATCGCCGGCCCGGGGTTCATCAACTTCCGGCTCGCCGGCAGCGCACTCGCCGAGCAGCATGCCGCGATCCTTGCCGAGGGCGCCCGCTATGGTCGCACCGACATCGGGGGGGGGGCTCCGATCAATGTCGAGTTTGTCTCGGCGAATCCGACCGGACCGCTGCATGTCGGTCACGGCCGTGGCGCGGCCCAGGGTGACGCCATCGCCTCGTTGCTCGAATGGACCGGTCACGCGGTGACCCGCGAGTTTTACATCAACGATGCCGGTGTCCAGATCGATCGCCTTGCGGCGTCGCTCTGGGCACGGGTCCAGCAGGCCGCGGGCCGTAAGGCATCGATTCCCGAGGGCGGTTATCACGGCGAGTACCTGGTCGAGTCGGCCGCGACACTCCTCGCCGAGCATGGCGTCGCCTTCGCCGATCAGGACGAGGCCGAAGGCATCGCCGCCTGTCGTGCCGCGGCGCTGGTGATGCAGCGGGCCGAGCAGGACGCGACGATGGCAACGTTCGGGGTGCGGTTCGACCTGCTGCGCTCGGAGCAGGCGCTCTATGACGCCGGCGAAGTGACGCGGACGCTCGCACGGCTTGATGAGGCCGGTCTGAGCTATGAGCAGGACGGCGCACTCTGGCTTCGCACGTCGTCGTACGGAGATGAGAAGGATCGGGTGCTTCGGAAGCAGGACGGCAGCTTCACGTACTTCGTCCCCGACATCGCCTACCATCTTGACAAGCACGCGCGCGGCTTCGATCGCATCATCGATGTCTGGGGCGCCGATCATCACGGCTATATCCCCCGGGTGCGCGGGGCGCTGGTGGCCATGGGTATCGCACCCGAGTGGTTCGAGGTGAGCCTCGTCCAACTCGTGAAGGTCGTGCGCGGCGGCGAGGAAGTGAAGATGTCGAAGCGTTCGGGGGATTTCGTCACGCTGCGTGATCTCTTCGAGGAGACCGGCGTCGATGCCGCACGCTACTGGTTTTTGATGCGGCGCGGGGATTCCCACCTGGTGTTCGACATCGCACTCGCGACGGCGCACACCGACGAGAATCCGGTGTATTACGTGCAGATGGCACACGCCCGCATGCACGGCATCTTCCGGAATGCCGGTCGCGAGCCGGAGGCCGTCACCGGTGTCCTGGATCTCGAGGTACTCACGGCACAGGACCGTGAGTTGCTCCAGCGGCTCACCGCGTTTCCCGAGGCCATCGTCCGTGCCGCACGCGACTTGGCACCGCATCAGGTGACCATCTATCTCGAGGAGCTCGCTCGCCTGGTGCACGGTTGGTATCACGGCTGCCGCGTCCTCGGCGAACCGCCGGCGGTCGAGCATGCCCGCCTGCTCCTCGCCCGCGCGGCACGTCAGGTCCTGACCAATGGCCTCACCCTCCTCGGCGTGTCTGCGCCGGATCGGATGTGATCTCATGAGTCTGCGTGTCGTGGGAAGCGTCGCCCTCGATTCGGTGCACACGCCGTTCGGCGAGACCGCTGATGCGCTGGGCGGGTCGGCCGTCTACTTCTCGGTGGCCGCCTCGTTGCTGCACCCGGTGCAGGTCGTGGGCGTGGTCGGGTCGGACTACCCGGTCGACGCGCTGGAACGCCTCGCGCCCCGCGGCATCGATTGGAGTGGCGTGGAGCAGGCAGACGGTGAATCGTTCCGGTGGAAGGGCAAGTACTCCTACGACCTGCAGAGCCGCGAGACGCTCGAGACGCGCCTCGGCGTGTTCGCCGAATTCCATCCGCGGCTGCCCGACCCCGCGCGTGCCGCGGAGTTCATCTTTCTGGGCAACATCGACCCGGCGCTCCAGATGTCCGTGCTCGAGCAAGTCACGGCGCCCAAGCTCGTCGTCTGCGACACGATGAACTACTGGATCAATTCCAGGCGCGATGAGCTGCTCGCGCTCCTCAAGCGCGTGGACCTGCTGATGGTCAACGATTCCGAGGCCCGCGAGTTCTCCGGTGACTGGAACATCCATCGTGCCGGGCGGTGGCTCCTCGAGCGTGGCCCGAAGCGCGTGGTCATCAAGCAGGGCGAATACGGTGCACTCCTGATCGAGAAGGACCGCACCTTCGCCGTACCGGCGTTCCCGCTCGAGGAAGTGTTCGATCCGACCGGGGCGGGAGATGCGTTCGCCGGTGGATTCATGGGATACCTCGCTCGCGAGGGCGCCACCGACACCGATGCGATGCGTCGCGCCATGGTCTATGGTGCCTCGATGGGTTCGTTTGCTGTGTCGGGTTTTGCGATCGATGGCTTCGAGAAGATCGACATTGATGCCGTCGAGGAGCGCGTGCGCGAGTTCGTCGAGTTGACCCATATCCCGATGGCGAATCGCGTCTCATGAACGATTCGCTCTATGCGCGCGCCGGTGTCGATCTGCAGGCGGCCGATGATGCCAAGCGTCGCATCGGTCGACTCGTCGCTGGGACAGCAACGCCGCTCACCCTCGGCGCGATCGGGGCGTTCGGTGGCATGGTCCGTGTCCCCTCGGGGATGACAGCGCCGGTGCTTGTGATGAGCACCGACGGTGTGGGCACCAAGGTGCTGGTTGCCCAACAGGCTGGTCGATACGACACGGTCGGTGAGGACCTGGTCAATCATTCCGTCAACGATATCCTCGTGCATGGCGCGACGCCGATTGCCTTCATGGACTACATCGCCGGACACCGATTGCCGGTCGAGATGATCGCCGGTGTGGTCGAGGGAATAGCCCGTGGCTGTCGGGCCCATGCGATGGCGCTTGCCGGCGGAGAGACCGCCCAGATGCCCGGCCTCTATGCGGAATCGAC
>JBBSPX010000179.1:0-4800 GCA_038258395.1 Gemmatimonadales bacterium
ACATTGAGGGCGGCGATTGTCCCCCCCCCAATCACGCCGTCGGGGTTGAGGCCGTGTCGTGCCTGGAACCGCTGCACCGCGGCCACGGTCACAGAGTCATAGACGCCGATGGAATCCAGACCACCATCGAGATCCCCAAGGCCGCGGAGCCGCGCGCGCAACGCGGCCAGTCCCGACCACGTGGAATCGCCCCAGACGACCTTGCCGGATCGACCCACTGCCGGCACGGCCGGCAGCGCACCAGCACTGGCCCGGGCCCGATACGTGGCGAGTGCGTCCACCAGGAGACGGTACTCGGGATAGTCGGGCACCACCGAGGCGACCGCACTGCGGAGACTGCCGGTACGGCGGACACTGTCGACGAGTGCGGCGTAGTCGAGTTCACGCCGCGGCGCGTCGACGCGGTAGTCCTGGCTCCGCGGATCGACGCGCCCCGACCCGAGTGCACGCAGGAACCGGAGTGCACTCCGCGTCGCCCCAACATCGAGTGCCGCCAGCGTCGACGGCGTCCCGGCACTGTCGATCAACTGCCGCTGCGCCGTCAGCGACGCCGCGTCGTAATCCTCGGGATCGAGCCCATGTCGTCCGGCATCGCGAAGCGTGGCCAGCAGCGAGTCGAGCACCGGACGTGCTGTCGTGTTGGTGAACCAGACGAGTTGGTCGGTCTCGTGGGCATAGAGGTCGCGCACCGCTCTGGCCTCAGACGGCAGACCGGACTCGGGAGGGACCAAAGCCAGGACCGCAGCATCGACCGCTTGCGTGACCTCGAGCGAGGCAGGTTGCTCGGGGGCCTCGAGCGCCGCACGTGACGCATGCGAGCCGTCCCCCCCCTTCGAACATCCGACGAGCCAGAGCAGGACGAACGCACGGCGCATCAACGGAACCGGATCGTCTTGATCTTGCGGCCGCGCGGGATCATGGTACCCTGATCGACACTATTGATCAGCGCGAGCTCGGTCGCCGTCGCGGCGCCACCACTCTCGCTCGCCAGCCGATCGACGGTCTTCGCCGACGGCAGGGTGAGCACGTGGATCTCTCGCACGCGCTGAAAGACCTGGTTGGCCGCGGTGGGACCGAACGAACCCAGCACCCGAACGATTGTGCCGCCGTGCGTCCCCGCTCCGGCGGCGGTAGTGAGGCCCAGCACGCGATAGACACTGCCACGATGCTCGACAAAGGTCACCTGACCGCGGAGTTGCTGTTGATCCTGAGTCGTCGCCGCGAACGCGATCGTGGCCGCCGGGAGCCCATTGACCGGCGACGCGTTGCTTCCCTGCACCTGGATGCCACTCTGTCGCGCGAAGCTGTCAGCCGCCTGCCGTGCGGTCGCAAACGGAACCTGGGAGACTTCCACCTGTGCCTGACCGTTCGGCTCGACCAACACCACTCGGCTCGCCTGATTGACACCCTGCCACCCCTCGGGAAGCATGAATTGGAATCGCAGCTCCGGATGCAGGAACCACCCATTCGCGAAATACCCCTGCCGCGGGTCGTCGCCGAAGACCAGCCCATCGGTATGGTCGAGGTAGCGATCGCGATCCACCTCGAGTCCGGCGTAGCTCGAGATGGTGTCGGCCCAGCGGGTCGTGGCCGCCACGCGGTCACCCGGGTCGGGGTGGGTCGAGAGGAAGCCGGGCACCCGATTGCTCGAGGCACTCTGCTCGCTCAGCCGCTGCAGGGTCATGAAGGTCTTCGGCATCTCGCGCACGTCGTAGTGCTGCATGAGCGAGTAGCGGTGGCCGAGCTCATCGGCCTGGCGTTCGTCATCTCGACCGAACTTGAGGAAGAGGAGTCCCCCCCCTGCCTGAACAGCCTGCCCGACCCCGCTGTTGGCGATCTCGGGGGCGGCGATCGCGCCGGCAATGAGCCCCACATTGAAAAGCTGCTGCTTCGAGAGCTGGGAAACCGAATGTTTCGCCGTCACATGGCCGATCTCGTGGCCCATCACCCCCGCGAGCTCTGCCTCGGAGTTGAGATACGCCATGATGCCGCGCGTGATGAAGATGAACCCGCCGGGTGCCGCGAACGCGTTGACCGCCGGATCATCGACGACATGAAACTCCCATGGCAGCTCCGGCCGCTCGGACGCCGCGGCCATCCGCTGGCCAATCCCATTCACATACTGGTTCAGCGACGCATCGGGATAGAACCCGGTTTCCTGTTGCGTCCCGGCCAGCAGGGACTGCCCCATGGCGATCTCCTGCGACTCGCTCACGAGCGACAGCTCGCGGCGACCGCTGACCGGGTTCGTGGCACAGGACAGAGTCCCCACCAGCAGACTGGCAATCATCAGGTAGCGCATTGGCCTCTCCTTGAGTCTCGTCTATGATACCGCGCGTGAGCAATCTGCCGCTACCGCCCGAAGGGAACACCTTCCCGCCCCGCCACCGGACCGCCTGGACCGGCTGGACGCCCGTACACGGCGTCCCATTTGCCGCGTCACTTTCCAACGCCGACCCGCGCGTCGCCTTCATTCTTCAGCTCGGGCGCGCCCTCCACACCTCGGGCTATTCGGCCCCCCGACTCGAGGAAGCGTTGATCCTGACCAGTGACCGGCTCGGCATCATCGGCCAGTTCTTCTCAACGCCGACCTCGATCATGGCCTCGTTCGGACCTCAGGACGACCAGCGCACCTTCATGATCCGGGTCGAACCGGGAGACTCTGACCTCGGCAAGTTGGCCCGGGTCGACAGCATCGCCCGGAACGTCCTGAGCGGCCAGATGACACCCGCCGAGGGCAGTGCGGCCATCGACCGGGTGGACAGGTCTCCGCCGCTCTACGGTCAGGTGCTGACCACCATCGCCTTCGGGCTCGCCTCGGGCAGCGCAGCGCGCTTCCTCGGGGGCGGGCTCTGGGAGATGGGGGTCGGACTGCTGATCGGTCTCCTGACCGGCCTGCTGGCCCTCCGCGCCGGAGGCCACCCCACCCTCGGCCGGATCTTCGAGCCGGTGGCCGCCTTCAACGCCTCCGCCCTCGCCGCCCTCCTCGCGGTGGCCGGCGCCCCCGTGTCGGTCTTTCTCGCCACTCTCGCCGGCGTGATCATCCTGATCCCGGGTCTCACGATCACCACGGCGATCACCGAGCTCTCGACCCGGCATCTGGCGTCGGGTACCTCTCGGCTCATGGGCGCCTTCGTGCTGCTGATGGGGATCGTCTTCGGGATCGCCTTCGGGACCAAGTTCGTGACACTCACCTTCGGAGCCATCCCGGAGATCGCACCCGTCGCCTTGCCCGATTGGACGCTCGTGGCCTCCCTGATCCTCACACCGCTCGCATTCGTGGTCCTCCTCAAGGCCGAATGGCGCGACGCGCCGTGGATCGTTCTGGCGGGCGGCGTGGCGTTCGTCGGTGCGCGCCTCGGTGCCGAGCTCCTCGGGCCCGAGCTCGGCGCATTCGGCGGAGCGCTGCTCACCGGAATGGGGAGTCAGTGGTACGCACGGTTCACCAATCGACCGTCGCAGATCACCCTGGTGCCGGGACTGCTGCTGCTCGTGCCCGGCAGCATCGGGCTGCGCTCGCTCACCAGTATGCTGAGCACCGAGGGTGTACTGCCGGGCATCGAAGGGGTGTTCCGAATGGCACTGATCGCCGTGTCGCTCGCGGCGGGGATCCTGATTGCGCGCGTCGTCTCGCCGCAACGGCCGCTCCTGGAGTAGGCATTTAGGCACGACCGTGTTTAGGCACGACCGTCAGGTCGTGCATCTGGATCCTCTCCCGTCATTGCGAGCCCTGAAAGGGCGAAGCAATCTCGTGGCCTTCCGTGGAACGCGGCACCGGATTGCTTCGGCGCGTTGCGCCTCGCAATGACAGGCTGCGGCGGCTTTCCCGCCTTACGCCGGATCCGCCCGCCGATACGCCTCAATCACCGCGCGCTCCCCTTCCGCGCCCTTCATCGAATTGCCGTGTTCCATCCCGATGATGCCCGTGTACCCCTTCGTGTGCAGATGCTCGAACACCTTCGCAAAGTTGATCTCGCCGGTGCCGGGTTCCTGTCGACCGGGGTTGTCGCCGACCTGCACGTACGCGATCTCGGACCATGCCGCGTCGAAGTTCGGGATCAGGTTCCCCTCGGTGATCTGCTGGTGGTAGATGTCGAAGAGGATCTTGCATGAGGGCGAGTCGACGGCGCGACAGATCTGGTACGCCTGCGGGATTCGCTTGAGGAACAGATTCGGATGGTCATGCCGGTTGAGCGCTTCGATCACCATGACCAACCCATGCGGCTCGAGCAGTGCCGAGGCAGCCCGGAGGATGTCCACGGCGCGGGCGGTCTGATACTCCGGTTCGAGCCGCGGTGCCTCGGTGCCCAGCACCACCGTCATCCACGTCGCCCCGACCCGCTTGGCCACCTCGATCGATGCGCGCGTGTCGGCGAGGAATGAGTCCCGGAACTCATCGGTGCCTTCGGCGAAGGTCGTGGTCCACGCCGTCTCGGGATTGAGGACGAACACGCCCATTCGCATGCCGAGTCGCGACATGGCAGCGCTGATCCGCTCCTGGTCGGTGACACTCCGCCCCCGCATGCCGTTGTCTTCCATCGAGCGGAATCCCTGATCGTGCATGTACTCGAGTTGCGCGACCACGTCGTCGCCGGCCGAATTCCGGAACATCCCGAAGTGGGGCGCATAGTCCATCGTGAATGGGGCACCGGACGCTCGAGCGCCCCACCCCGCCCTCGCCCCCTCGGCGAGCGGCGGGGTCTTCGTGCGAGATGCCGCGCCGACACCTGCCACCACGCTACCCACACTGGCCACGAAATCTCGGCGCTCCATCCTACCAGCCCTCGGTAAAGCCACGAT
>JBBSPX010000180.1:0-4793 GCA_038258395.1 Gemmatimonadales bacterium
CCCCACACCGTGACCAGGTCGTCGATCGGGATCCGGTGGACCGCATCCCCCCCCTCAGCATGCCGCAGAAGGGTATGGAACGAATCGAGTCCGCCACTGAAGAAGGCACCCGTTCGCGAGGTGCCGTCGCGAGTGCGGGTGGACGCGATCGATGCGTCGATCGCGATTGGAAGCAGTTCGGGAAACCAGCCGTGCCAGACGCGCTGCAGGCCCTCGACCCCCTCGCGCAACAGGGAGTCGACCGGCAGGTCAATCCGGAGCGACTCGCCGGTCGTGAGCGCGAATGGGAGCAGCAGGGCGAGCCAAGGGTTGCCCGACGTGGCGAGTGCCGGGGCCAAGGCGTCCTCGACATCAAACCAGATGCGTTCGGGCGACACTCCTGTGGCGGCCATGCACACTTCGCCCACCAGGCGGGTGCGGCCCGGACCGAGTGGGGAGGTCTCACGACCGATGGTTCGGAGCTGCATCGACCTCTCTTCGTGAACCGTCGTGGGCGGATCAGCCAGCCAGGGAAGTGGAGCGCGATTTTCGTGCCGATCTGGGCGTGTGGCCTACCAGTCCGTCGGACGATAGTCCTTCAGGAACTGCCCCCAGATGTGCGTGCCGGTGTTCGCGCCATCGATGATCGGGTCGACGATCCGCGCCGCCCCATCGACAATATCGAGCGGCGGATGGAACCGATGCTCGGCCGTCTTCTTCTCCGCCAGCTCGATCGGATCCTCGTCGGTCACCCACCCGGTATCGACCGCATTCATGTGGATGCCGCCGTGGTAGTAGTCGGTCGCGGCGGTCCGCGTCATCATGTTGAGCGCGGCCTTCGCCATGTTGGTGTGCGGATGACGTGTGGTCTTGAATCGGCGATAGAACTGCCCCTCGACCGCCGACACATTGACGATGTGCTTGTCGCGCTCGGGCGTCCGGAGCATGAGCGGCTTGAGACGCGCGTTGAGCAGGAATGGCGCGACCGCGTTGACGAGATGCACCTCGAGCAGTTCAACCGCTGGCACCTCGTCCATTTGCATGCGCCAGGAATTCCGGTCGCGGAGATCCACCTGTTGCAGATCTTGGTCGAGGCGCCCCTCGGGGAAGAGTCCGGGCGTGGTCTCGTGATCGTCAGGCAGCAAGGCCACCTGCGAGAGTTCCGCCGCGAGGGTGATACCCGCGGCATCAGTGAGCGGTGCATTCCCATCGCCCGAGGCCTCGGGCAACAATTTGGCGCCCCGCCATCCCTCCCAGCGTCCCAGCAACCGGCGGACATCCGGCGCCATCTGGTCGAGGGCCGCACGTTCCTGGTCCATCATGTGTCGATAGAACTCGGGCGGACGCCGCACCGTCTGGCAGGCGTTGTTGATGATGAAGTCCAACCGATCGTGCTCCGCCATCAGTTGATGACAGAAGGCCTCGACGCTCGGTGTGTGCCGGAGATCAAGGCCGAAGATCTCGAGACGATCGCCCCACTCGGCGAAGTCAGGCTCGGCGGCGTAGCGCGCCGCGGAGTCGCGCGGGAATCGCGTGGTGACGATCAGGTGCGCACCGGCCCGGAGCAACTTGATCCCGGCCTGATAGCCGATCTTGACCCGGCCACCGGTGAGGAGCGCCACGCGGCCACGCAGGTCAGCCGTCTCACTCCGCTTGCCGTAGTTGAACTCCGCGCAGGGCAGGCAGAGCTGGTCATAAAAGTGATGCACCCCGCTATACACCTGCTTGCAGACGTAGCAGGTGCGCGGTTCCATCGCATCACGGAACTCGGGATCGTCTTCGACATCCGTTTGGGCGAAGTCGTTGGGTGGAAAGACATTCGGGGTGGTAAAGACCGTCTGGCGGCGCATCGCACGGATGCCGGTCTTCTGGAGCACCGCCTCCTCCTTGGCCACGGCCTCGGCCTTCCGGCGACGATTCACCTCGCGGACGAACTTCCGGCGCGCACTGGCATCCGGGGCGAACACCTTGCCGGCCGCGTTGAGGAGCCGATGCCGCTCGGTATCGGCCAGATCGGCAAGCACGGTCCGATCCTTGGCGATGGATTCAAGGAGGGTGATTGCATCGCGGGCACGTGCGATGATCTCCGCGGCGGCGTCCCGGGAGGGTGGCGTCGGTTCGGACTGGTCTGTCATGCGGGAAGGGTAACCCGGTGGGGAAGGGAGGCCCTCGGGCTCAGCGTCCCCCACCGATCAGGTACCACGACTCCTGACGAGGCCGGAAGAAGTGCCATCCGTCGTTGGCCAGCCAGGCGTCGTCCTCCATCATCACGAACACCGGCTCACCGCCCCACTCGGGGACGGGCGACTTTGTGTTGAGTTCGACCGACAGGTATGACCCCGCGCGGAGTGTCTTGCCATTGGCTGCGTTCTGGGCACTCGACCGGAAGTCGATCGACGCGCCCAGCCCGTGTCCCTGCGCGCCGATCGGGTGGGAGTAGATCATCGCCTCGATCCCGCGCTCATGCATCTCGGCCATCGTGAGCCGATACACCTCGCCAGCCGTCCGTCCCGGGCGCGAATGATGTTGCATCAACGCATCCTGCACCAGGTTGGTGCGGTGCATCGCCGCGACCAGCCCGGGCGGTGCCGTCTGCTCGCCCGGCCGGAGGACATAGGCCATCTTCTGCCAGTCGGTATCGAAGCCCATGTAGCTGATGCCGAAATCGATGTGCACCACATCACCCGGGAGGATCACCGTCACCTCCGGCGCGACGGCGAGGAAGCCGCGCGAGGTCGGCAATCCCCCCCCCTTGCGCTGGATCCGGAGGTCCGGCTGGAACCAGGTCCGGACCCCGTAGGCCCAGAGCGCATCGTAGAGCCAGTTGCGGACATCGCCGACGGTGGTGACGCCCGGATGGATCACTTCGTCGGAGAGCGCTCGCCGGACGATCCGTTCGGTGACGGCGACGGCGGTGGTGTAGTAGGGCTTCTCCGCCTCGAGTCGGGTGTCGAGATACTCCTCGATCAGCGGCGCGGCCGGGATGATGCGGCTCGCGGCGCTATCCCCCAGCGCCTGCACCAGCCAGAGGTAGCTGTCGTGGGTGAGGTCGCGGGTCTGGCCGCGACTGCCGCCAATGCTGAGCGCAATCGTGGCGGGATGATGCGCATCGACCAACTCGCGAAGTACACGCGCCGCTGGCTGGGGCTCGTCGGTCGACTCGAAGAACGGCTTGAGACTCTCCTCGGCGAAACCGGTAAGGGCCACCTTCCGAAGCGCCGTACCCCCGGTGTCCACAAACACGAAGATGTCGCGGCCGGCGGTGTAGGGACGCGGCGGCGCAATGTACGGGACCACCGGGCTGTCGTGGAACTCTTCGTTCACGACGATCCACATGGCGACCCCGTGCCGGCGCATCATCGGCAACAACATTGCGTGTCGTTCGGCGAGCCAACCCTCGCGCACCTGGATCTGTTCCGACCATGGGAGCAATCCGGTCGGCGCATCCGGGGCTTGCGCCCCAACGGACGAGAAGCCAGCCATGACCAGGAGCGAGACCGCGACGAGGCGCCCGAACATCACTCGCCTCCGGGGCACGGCGTGCCGGCGGCGGTGGTCACATCGAACGAGATGGTAGGGGCCCTGGTTTCGAGTCGTACCACGTCGACTGGCTGGGTCACTTCCATCGTGACCCCGCAGCCGATGCCCGGCGTGGTGTGCACCGCGTCGATTCGAATCGCGCCCCCATTGACCGTCGCGCGCGTGATCGCGAGACCATGGCCACCGCTCGATTGGGTCCCGACCGCGACGAGGACCACGACATTGCGATTGAAATCGATGGCGGGCAGGATCGGCATCGGCGTCATCCCGCCATGGATCCTGGCCCATGCCGCCCGCCATCCCGCCGTCGACCGAATCACGGCGGTTGCCGCGGTGTCGTAGCCGCTCGCATTGGCGAACGGGGCCCACTCCTGGAGTCGATGCACCGCGAGATCGGTGGCCGCCGCCGATGTCGATGGGTGGGCAGCATTCGTCGTGCCGCCACACGCCAGCACCACTGCCAACCACGCGAACTTGAGTCGACGCATCCGGGACCTCGATGTGGGTGAGAACTGAATGATAGCCACACCCCTTGTGGCAGCGGACCGGGTGGGGTCGATTTCGGGACTGCTGTCCCATGCCTCGACGCCGGCTGGAGTCGCCATGCTCGCCAACTGGATCACGCTGTCGCGCTTTCCGCTGTTGCTCGTCACCGTGCTCATCCTCTACCACGGGACGCCGGTCGTCCGCTTGGTCGGTGTGGCGCTGCTCCTGCTCGGCCTGATGCTCGATACCGTCGACGGTGTCGTCGCCCGCGCCAGCGGGACGACCTCGCTGTTCGGCAGTGTGCTTGATATCGCCGCGGACCGAACCTATGAACTGGTCCTCTGGGTCGTGTTTGCGGATCTCGGCATGATCCCGATGGTGATCCCGCTCGTCGTCATCGCCCGCACCACCCTGACCGATGCCTTCCGAAGCATCGGGGTGGCGAAGGGGATCGCGCCGTTCGACCAGCACCATACGAAGCTCGGACGGTTCCTCGTCGGCTCTCCGTTCATGCGGACCGGGTATTCGATCACGAAGGTGGTGACCTTCATCGGTCTGGCGCTGGTACAGGCGGTTGGGGGGACAGCGTGGGACGGGTGGCGCGGTACCACCGCCTCGGAATGTCTTCCCACGGTGCAGGCCGTGGCGTGGGTGGCGTTGGCATTCTGCGTCTTTCGGGGACTGCCTGTTATCATCGGATCATTGCGACGTTATTGGGGCCACATCGAGGAGGCAGCATGAGGGACCGGATGCAGGCACTGGTGGGTGTGGGGTTGATCATGGTCGGC
>JBBSPX010000181.1:0-4766 GCA_038258395.1 Gemmatimonadales bacterium
GATCACCCAGCAACGCCCCGCCGGTGAACGGCGAGGTCGGATCGACCGCGACGACCGCCACACGGAGTCCCGCTGCACGCCACGCCGTCACCAACTGGAGTGTCAAGGTACTTTTGCCGGCGCCAGGAGGCCCCGTGATGCCGATTCGGCGAGCCCGTCCCATCTCGGAATGGAGCGATGAGAGCAACGCCTCGAACCCGGGTCTGGCATTTTCGACAATCGACACCGCACGCGCAAGAGCAGGCATCTTGCCGGCCAGAAGGCCCTCGCGGAGTGCGGGATCGGTCATCCCGCAAGTTACACCGGAAAATGGAGTTAGGGCAGTCAGTCGACCGCCGCTACCGTGATCCGGGCGAGTCCGGATTGCTCCCTGTTGCCCCACCAGAATCGGGGTCCCGTTCCCACATGATTGTCCCTGCATCCGCCGCGAGCGTTAGCCGCGAGTGCCAGGGCCGCAAGCCGCCGGGGGAGCTCATCCCGGCACGTCGACACCCGACCAGAGGTTGTTCGACGTGAGTTCCGTCTGGCCACTGGCCTTGAGGTAGAGGAAGAGCTGCATGCGGTACACGGCACAGCCATTCAACACCTTGACCACCAAGTGCGCACCGCGAGTGGCCACCGCACCGAAGAGTTCGATCTCCTCCCGCAAGCCGGTGTCGGAAATCCTCGCGATCTGATCGGCGTAGGCCTGCTCGTGGGTCGCGAGTGCCTCGCGGACCCCCTTGAGATCGCGTGCCCCGGCGGTCGCGGCTGCCGCCGTCCATGCGTCGACATCGAATCCGTTGCCCGCGATCGCGGACGTGAGGGCCGGGCCCATCATGGACAGGTACTGGAGCAGCTCGATCGTGCTGCGCTGACCCGGTGTCGGGCGATAGTCGATCTGGTCGGGGTCGACCTTCGATGCGAGATGGCAGACGATACGCGCCTCATGCTGGAGGGCGGCGACGAGCTCGGGCGTTGAGAGAACCATGTAAACCTCGCATTTAGGCACGACCGTCAGGTCGCGCTCGTGATCCCATCGGTCATCCTTCATCCTTCATCCTTCATCTGACCTCGTCACTGCCACTTCGCTGCCTCGTCCGGCTTGCCCCACGCACCGTAGAGCCAGGCCAGCCATCCGACCACTTGGGCCCGGTGTTCCGGAGGGCCGGCAAGCAAACGAAGGCGCCGTTCCGCGTCGAGGAGCAACGGTTCGGCAGAGTCGAAATTGCGCCCCACGGCGAGGCAGAAACCCAGTGCCGCACCGGTGCGCGCGGCCACCGGCTGGGTCGTATCGGAAACAACGCCGGCCAGCGCGCGCCGCGCGAGTGCGGTACCCTCGACAATGGCATCGTTGGCACACAGATCAATGGCCAGCCAGCGTTCGAGTGTGATGACATTCGGATCGGTCCCGGGTCGCACTTTCAGGAACAGCCGGAGCGACTCACGCAGATGGGGAATCGCACCCGACGTGTCCGCCTGCTTCTCGCGCATGAACGCCAGATTTTGCAATTGACTGGCGACGGCGATCGACTCTGGCCCATAGACCGTTTGGCGGATCTTCAATCCCAAGACACTCAGCGACTCCGCCACTGCCATGTGCCCGCGACCGGTTTCCACGACCGCAAGTTTCTCGTAGGCATCTCCAACCGACCAGTGGTCGGGACCGTAGCGGGCCAACCGGCGTGCCAGCACATCGCGCAGGATCGGCTCCGCCTCGTCGTTCCGCCTCTGTCGGCCTAGCGCGAATCCGACTTCGGCCAGGGAGTTGATGGCTTCGTCCTCGATTGCCGCTGCTTGCCAGATGGGGACGGCCTCACCGTACCATCGTGCTGTGGCGATCCAATCCCCCTGCACCTTTGCAAGGTATCCGAGATCGGTGAGCGACGAGGCAACGGCCGGGCTGTCCTCGCCAAGCAAGGCGCGCCGTGACTCGAGGGCGGCGGTGAATTGTGAGTCGGCGGCATTGTACCTGCCCTGGGCCTGGAGGACCCGACCAAGGCCGACGCGTGCCACCTGCACATCGGGGTGCTCCGTGCCCAACAGCGCCACACGCATCGCCAGCGCTTCCCGGTCAGTGGCCTCAGCCTCCTCGAGTCGGCTGAGATTGGCCAGAATGGTACCGCGCCGAACCAGGAGGTCGGCCACACTGGGATGTTCCGTCCCGAAGAGCTGATGCGCAATGGGGAGCGCGCGCGCAATCGCGCTATCCGCCGCGGCAGGATGCCGCAGCGCCAGTTCCGCATCGGCGACGGCGATCAGCGTCTGGACCACGGTCGGATGGCGCTCCCCGAAGGTCTTGATCCGGAGTGCGAGTGCCTCATTGATCAAACGCAACCCGGAATCCGCGCGATCGGTGTAGACCAGGAACCCCCCAAGTCCCTGGAGTCGATCGGCGACCGCCCCCCCCCCCTCTGGGTGGCGGTGTCGGGTCAGCCGGAGGGCCTCCCGATAGTGACGTTCCGCCGCGACATTATCGCCTTGGGCATACCGCACGCCGGCGAGGGTGGCCAGCGCGGCCGTCATGTGATCATCGTCGGGATCGAGCTGACCCTGCCGCGCCGTCTCCGCGGCAGCGAGCATGCGCGCCGCGCCCGGGTAATCTCCACTCGCGCGGAGTTGTTCCGCGAGATCCGCGGCGCTCGAGGCCGTCTCGAGGTCCCGCGGCCCGAGCACGCGCCGACGGATGGCGTAGGCGGAATCCAGATGCGTCCGTGCTGCATCGTACAACCCGAGCGCGCTATAGCTTCGTCCGATCGTCGCCTCGAGGGCGGCTTCGACTGCCGGCTCATGCTGGAATTCACCCGCCTGCAATCGACCCGCGGATTGGTCGAGCAGTTCGCGCACACTCAGTTCCTTGCCGCCCGCGACCGATGGATCCGATGACCCCAGCATGGTCGTGAGGAAATCCGTCACGGCGCGAGACTTGGCGGCTTCTGCCATCGCCCGATCGGCGCTCGTGACCGCCGCGGCCCGCTCGTAGAGGGCGGATGTCCGTGCGGAGTCGGCGAGCAGGAAGGCCGAATCGGCGATCGCGCGCCGCTGCTCCGCCAAGCGGCCCGATTCGACCGCCTCGATCCGACGCAGATCCGCCAATCTTTCCGCGCGCGTCGCGCGCACCGCCTGCCAGAGGCTGACCGCCGAGCCCGCGAGCAAAAGCACTGCCGCGACCGCCAAACCGACCACTAGCGCCCGGTTGCGTCGTGCGAACTTCCGGAGTTGGTACATCGCGCTCGCCGGTCGGGCCGAGATCGGCTCGTCGTTGAGCAGTCGGCGCACGTCGCTGGCCAGCCCCTCGGCTGACTCATATCGGCGCGCCTTTTCCTTCTCGAGCGCCTTGGCGACGATCACCTCGATGTCGCCACCGAGCTTCCGGTTGATCGAGCTGAGCGGGGCCGGATCATCGAGCAGGACGATCCGCGCCGCTTCGTAGATCAGCTTGCGCGAGAGGTCATAAGGCAGTCTCCCCGCTAGCAGCTCGTACAGAATGACGCCGAGCGAATAGACATCACTCCGCGCATCGACATCATTCGGATCAGCGTTGACCTGCTCGGGACTCATGTACTGCAGCGTGCCGATCACCTCGCCCAACGACGTCTGGCGCGTGGCCTGAACATCCGCGTCGGTCAGGCGGGCGACTCCGAAGTCGAGGATCTTCGGTTGCCCCTCGACATCGACGAGAATGTTCGCCGGCTTCAGGTCGCGATGGATCACTCCCTGCCGGTGCGCATAGTGGACGGCATCGCAGACCTTCGCGAAGAGGTCGAGGCGTGCTGACATCTCCAGGTCGTGTGATTCGGCGTACTGCGTCAGCGGCTCGCCGAGCACCAGCTCCATCGCAAAGAACGGATGCGACCCGTGGGCATCGTCGAAGGTGCCCGCCTCGTAGATCTGGGCAATCCCCGGATGTAGCAAGCGGCCGAGCACTTCGGATTCGCGCGCAAACCGGCGGAGCAGATCGGGCTGGACCAATTCGGGTCGGATCACCTTGAGCGCGACCATGCGCTGGGGGTTGTCCTGCTGGGCCGCGTACACCATGCCCATGCCGCCCTCTCCGAGCACACCGGTGACGCGGTAGCGCCCGATCGTGTCGGGGCGGTGTGACCTGGGCCGACCGGCCTCGTCCGACATCAGAGCAGAACCGCCGTCGCCAGACCGAGCAGCAGGCCGAACCCGCAGACGTCGGTGAACGTCGTCACGAATATCGACGACGCCACCGCCGGATCGACGCCAGCCCGTTCCAGGAGCACCGGCACGAACGAGCCAGCGAGGCCCGCGACAAACAGGTTGAGGGTCATCGCGAGGAACACCACCAGACCGAGGCGCCACTGCTCACCGAGAAGCACCGCGACCACCGCGACGACGATACCGATCGCCGCGCCGTTGAGGATCCCGACCAGTAACTCCTTCCGGATCAATTGTCCCACCCGGGCCGCCGGTACCTGACCGAGGGACAGTCGCCGAACGGTGACAGCAAGCGCCTGCGTGCCGGCGTTGCCACCCATCCCGGCAATGATCGGCATCCAGACGGCCAACACGGCGAGACGCTCGATCGAGTGCTTGTAATAGAGCACCACCGCGGCGGCGAGGAATGCCGTCAACAAGTTGACGTACAACCATGGCAAGCGGCTTCGCACCGCGTCGCGCCAATCGGCCGTAAGTCCCTCGTCTGGGGAGACACCCCCGAATCGCAGCAGGGCCTCCGTGGCCTCAGCCTCGGCCACGTCGATCACGTCATCGTAGGTCACGCGCCCGATCAGTCGCCCGTGCGGATCGACCACGGGCAA
>JBBSPX010000182.1:0-4692 GCA_038258395.1 Gemmatimonadales bacterium
ATGGACGATGGACGATGGACGATGGACAGGTCATCCCGAGCGGAGCGCTCGTAGAGCGCGCAGTCGAGGGATCTGCACTTGCGAACACCAAAGTGCAGATCCCTCCACTTCGCGACCCTCTGGGTCGCTTCGGTCGGGATGACAGCGTCAAACGTCACGGCCCCACGCGCTGGATGATCTCCTGCAATCGCCGCTCGAGTGGCCCGAATCGCTGACCCTCTGCCTGCATCGCACGTGCGCGATCGACCAGGGCACGCTCCGTCACGCGCATCTGCTCCGATGTTTCGCGGACACGCGCGTTGACCTCTGCCACCGCCGCCCGCTGTTCCTGCACGCGCCGTGATTCGACCAATGTGCGCTCCCGTAGCTCAGCCACTCGCTCAGCCACCTGCGCTGCGTCGACTCGTGTTGACCGCTTGGCTTCGAGCACCGCGGCCTGCTCGTGGAGGCGTTCAGCGGCGTCTTCCGTCAGCGCACGCTGCGCTGAGATACTGCGCGCCTGATCCTCGAGTGCGGCAGCCTGCTCCGTGATTCGCCGAGCCTGCACATCCGACATCTCCTGCGCTTCCACTGCAACCTCCTCCGCCCGAGCACGCACCGCCTCGGATTCGTGGACCACCGCAGCAGACCAGACCTGCGACTGCTCGAACCCCAACGACAACACCGCGAGCATCGCATCGCGCCACGCACGCGCCTCCGAGTTGAAGGGACGCTCGGCGCCGTTCACCAGCCAGCGCTGCGTGTTGCCCTTGGTGTCACCGCTGATCTCCATCCGCTGCACGCTTCCATCGCGACTCGCCTCGAGCGTGACCACCACACCGGCCGGCAGTTTGCCGAGGGGCGACAGCGTGAAGTTCTCCGGCAGCGCACCGCGCACGGCGAGGCAGATGGCGCGGCCGTCATCGAGGTTACGGCGAATCATCCGCGTCGGCTGGCCACGCATTCCGCTCCGCTCGACCACCAGACCACGAGCCGACTCGGCGCCACAATCGGCAGGCGGAGTCGGTGGTGCCGGTGGCGCGGGGGCCGCAGGCATCGGCGGCAACGGCTCCGAGTGCACTGTGTAGGGAGCCGGTGCGCGCGGAACGGACGTCACTGCCGGCGGCATCGGGGGCTCGGCCATCACCTCGGCGGGTGCAGCTGGTGGCGCCGGTGGAGCGGGTCGCTGTGCCGCCACAGGACCGACCGCCGCCACGGCGAGCGTCCAGGTCGACAACGCGGCCACGGCGAGCGCTCCCCGCCAGGGTGACTGTCGTGCAGGGGCATGGCTCAGGATGGTCATGACACGGTCCTCGAGATTGGGGTGATGGAGTCGCGCGAGCGCCGGCATCGAGGGCATCACGCTGCCATGCTCGGCGAGCTCGATGAGATGTCGGGCGTAGTGTGAGGGACGCGTACCGAATCGGAGCACCGCGTCGTCGCACGCCTGTTCACGGGCGGCGGCAGCGAGACGGGCACCCTGCCACACCATCGGATGGAACCAGTAGCAGGCGCTCGCGATCCGGGCGATGGTCTGGTGAATCGTGTCGCCACGGCGGATGTGTACCAGCTCGTGAACCAGTACGGCGTCGAACCGATCAGTAGTCCAATCTGCAGCATCCATCGGCAACAGAATCGCCGGTCGCCGGTAGCCCCATGCCATCGGGGTCCGCACCAGATCAGACACACCGAGCATCACGGGACGGCGGACGTCCGTCACCCGCCGGAGGTGCTCCAGTCGTGCCAGCATCCGTCGGTTGTGCACTGGAATTGCCTCGCTGACGAGCCGGCGCGCGCGCCGCATTCCGACCAAGATCGGTAAGAGCACCGCGATCCCGCCGATGCACCAACTCAGGATCAGGATCACCTGCCAGGGTATCGACGCTGACCGGCGTGGTATCCGCGCATTTGTCTGACGCTGTCCGACGCTCGGTGACGAGACAACCAGCATCGACGCCTCAGGTTGTGTCTCCACCCCGACCGGGACTGCCCGCGGCTCTGACGCGAGCGGCGCGTCAATCGACTGCATCGAGGCACGCCAACCGGGGACGCCCAGGCGAGGCAGCCGGAGCTGCAGGAGTGGCAGTGCCAGCAGCCCGATCATGACGGTCGCCCAGAGTGCGTGTCGCGAGAGTGCCGACGCCCCCCGCAGCGACCGGTGCAACGCGAAGGCCATGATCAGGATCGCAGTAGCCCGAACAATCAGCGCCAGCGGTCCCGACTCGAGCCACGGGAGTGCGGTCACCTTCCCTCCCGTGCGGCTTGATCGATCATCGCCTTGAGCCGCCGGGAGACCTCCGGACTGATCGGACCGCTGGTCTCGAGGAGTGCCGCCATCGCGCCCTCGGTCGACCCATCGAAGAAGGTCTCAACCACCCGGGCCACCGCCGAACGCTTGGCCGAGCGAGCCGAGACGGTCGGTGCGTAGACGTAGCGCGTGCCCGAGGTCGCGTGGCTCAGGTGCCGCTTCGCGACCAGGATCCTGAGGATCGACCGCACGGCCGCATCGGTCGGAGGGTCGGCCATCTCCTCACGGACCTCCGCGGCGGTGGCTCGGCCGAGTCGGTGCAGTATTTCCATCACTTCTCGCTCACGACGGCTGAGGGCTTTTTCAGGGATCATTGGTCCCTCCTTGCATGCAGGCTAGCACAGTACCGTTGAAATTTCAACAGTAGGCCGATAACTTGCTTCGAAGAGTGGGATGTCCCAGCCTTCGGCACCGTCGCAACCGCGACCATTGATGACTCGAGGGCATCCCCCGATCAACACATATTTTTATCGCTTCTCGCTTCTCGTTTGTCGTTTCTCACTTCTCACTTCTCACGAGCCCATGATCCGCACTCACCGCCACAGCGCCGCCGCCCTGCTCCTCCTGCTCGGCGCGTGCTCCGCCTCTCAGGACTCAGGACTCACGACTTATGTCGCCACCATCGACACGCTCCCTGGTGGCGTGATCCGGGTGACCAACACCGGCCCAACGCTCTGGGTCGGAGACAGTGGCTGGCGCTTCAGCGAGGGCATCACGATTGCGCCGGCCGAGGGGTCACCGGGTGAGTTGTCGGATGTGAGCGGAATCACCACGGACCCGGCCGGCAACGTCTATGTGCTCCAAACCCGTCCGACCGTGATCAAGGTCTTCGGGCCAGACGGCGCGTGGCTTCGGGACATCGGTCGAGAGGGAGATGGGCCTGGCGAGTTCCGCGACGGCATGCTCGGCCTGATTGGCGACACGCTCCTGATCCAGGACCCGAATAACACACGGCTCACCACCTTCCTGACCGACGGAACCTTTCTCGCGAGTCACCCGAGTCAGTGCTGCTACTTCATGTCGGGGAGCCTACCGGCGTTCGCGGACGGTACCGTGGCGATCGCGGGGCCTCCACCGGGCGCCAGCACGTGGTCCGGTGCCTGGTACATGACGCATGTCAATGGAACGGTCTCCGACACCGTGTTCATGCCCGAACGCGAAGAAGAGCCCAGCGGACAGTGGACGGTCACCCGGACATCAGGTAGTAGTCGTTCGATGATGGCGACAGGTGTGCCCGGGCAACCGCACGATGTGCAGGAATGGCGCTGGGGCGGAACGATGGTCCATGGCAACACCGCGAGCTACACGCTGGTGATCGGCAGGACCTATTCCGATACCTCACGGCTGGTGGTCAGCTCGGCGCCGCAACTGACCTGGACCGATACCCAGCGCGATTCGCTCTACGACGACGCGATGGCCAACACCAATGAGCAGTGGCGTGATGCGCTCGAAGAGGTGGCAAAGCGGAGTGACATTCCGAGCACCCGACCGATCTTCAGCGCGATGACCGTTGACGACCAGGGCCGGATCTGGGTCGGCCTCCCCGGTCCGACGAGCGATGTCGGGACCCTCGAGGTGTTCTCACCCGACGGCATCCTGCTCGGTCGCATTCCGGCGCCCGACCCGAAGATCCTGCAGGGCACGTTCGTCGGGGATCGCGTCGTGCTGCAGGATGAGACCGAACTGGGTTTGCCACGCATCCGGATCTTCCAGATCACACGCTCGGTGCGCGAGTAGCTATCCGTCGGTCGGGAGGCGGCGGCTTCGGTGCACCACCACAATCATCGTCCCGAGCACCAGCAACCCGGTCGCCTGATGCAGCACGCCGAGCACGACGGGCACGACCAGCAACAGCGTGGTGATGCCGAGGGCCACCTGGAGGAGCACGGCGAGGCCGGCAACGGTGGCACTGCGACGGAGAGCCAGGGAGACGTCGGCGCGGCGCGCGATCACGGTGAGCATGAGGATCAGTGCCGCCGTGCCGATCGCCAGCAGTCGATGATTGAACTGGGCCGCGATGGGATTCTCGAACGCGTTCCGCCAGCCGAGGTCGGCGATCTGGTAACCGGTCGGCACCACCTTGCCACCCATCAGCGGGAAGGTGTTGTACATCGTGCCGGCATCGAGGCCGGCCACGAACGCACCACTCAGCATCGTGATCACCACACAGAGGAGCGCCACCCTGAAGCCACGACGCACTCCCGCCGAGGTGGGCCATCCCCCCCCCGTATCGCGACGTCCAAGATCGAGCACCGTCCAGAGGCAGATGCCATAGATCAGCAGCGCCATGCCGAGATGAGCGGTCAGGCGATAGGGGGAGACATTGATGCGCGTCTCGAGTCCACTGCTCACCATGTACCAACCAAGGGCGCCCTGGGCCAGGGCGAGGATCGGCAGCGACAAGA
>JBBSPX010000183.1:0-4658 GCA_038258395.1 Gemmatimonadales bacterium
GCGCCGAGAAGGTGCAGGTCGGCCTGATGGTCGCGCGTCTCCTCAACCTCGCTTCCCCCCCCCGGCCAGCCGATGCCGCCGATGGTGTCGCGATTGCCCTGACCCACCTCATCCGGATGATGCCGCGGGCACGCCTGGGCATGGGGCCACGATGATCGCCTCGGTGCGCGGCACGCTGATCGCCCGCGAGGTCGCCGGGGTCATCGTCGAGGCGGCCGGCGTAGGCCACTTCATCGAGGTCCCGCTCGGGACCTACGAACGCCTGCCCGCCATCGGCGATGAGGTGATGCTCCATACCGAACTGGTGGTCCGCGAGGATGCTTGGCTGCTCTTCGGATTTGATCGTGCGAGTGACCGACTCGTCTTCCGCCGCTTGCTGGGTGCCTCGGGCGTCGGCGCGCGCATCGCGCTCGCAATCCTCTCGAGCCTGGGGGCCGACCGCACGGTGCGGGCGATCCGGGAGAAGGATCTCGCCGTGCTCGCCTCGGTCCCGGGCATCGGACGCAAGAAGGCCGAACGCCTCGCCCTCGAACTCGGCGACCGTCTCGACGATATTCCGACGACGTCGGGTGCGCCCGTTTCCAGCTCACCGGCGGTGGCGGCAACCCAGGCCCTCCTGGCGCTGGGCTACGCCGCGTCGGCTGCCGAAGCGGCGGTGCGACGGATCGCCGAATTGTCGCCCGATGCCGACACCGCACAGCTCGTGCGGCGCGCATTGAGCGAGCTCACCAGGAGCTGATGCCCATGTGGACCACTTCGCATCCCGCCACCACCGCCGAGTGGCTCTGCACGCGGTGCAGTGTCACGAACCGGAAGCTGGTTCCCCCGGAGACCACCGAGGTCCAGGATCGCTGCCTCCATTGCGGCCTGCGACATCGCGTGACCCCAGGCGATCGGCCGGTACGCTGGAACGCGGTCGCGCGCTGACGTGAACGGTCCCGGATTCGACGGCCATCGGGTGGAGATCACCACGCCCGGGTCACTGCCCGACGAAGGGCACAGCGACGCGGCGCTGCGCCCTTCGCGTCTCGACGAGTTCACGGGCCAGGCCCAAGTGCGCCAGTCGCTCCAGATCGCGATCGATGCCGCGACGCGTCGTGGGGAACCCCTCGATCACCTGCTCTTCTTCGGACCGCCCGGGCTCGGCAAGACCACACTCGCCATGCTGATGGCCCGGGAGATGGGCGTGCAGTGCCGGACGACCTCCGGCCCGGTGCTCGAGAAGCCCGGTGACCTGGTCGGACTGCTCACCGGCCTCGGACCCGGCGACATCCTCTTCATCGACGAAATTCACCGGCTCCGCCCGCAGCTCGAGGAATTCCTCTATCCCGCGATGGAGGACTTCCGCGTTGATGTGCGCCTCAGCGACGGCCCGCATGCACAGACCCTCCCGATGACGCTCGAACGCTTCACCCTCATCGGTGCCACGACCCGGTTCGGCCTCCTCACGCCACCAATGCGCGCTCGCTTCGGCATGGTCGAGCGCCTCCACTTCTACACCGAGGCCGATCTCACCACCATCGTGACCCGGTCGGCCGGCCTCCTCGGCGTCCCGATCGACCCTGCCGGTTCACGCGAGATCGCCCAACGCGCCCGGGGGACACCGCGCGTCGCCAATCGCCTGCTGCGACGGGTTCGCGACTACGCCGAAGTGCGGGCCGATGGCACGATCAACGCGGCGGTGGCCACCGCCGCGATGGAGCGACTCAACGTCGACCAATTCGGTCTCGACGACATGGACAGCCGCATCCTCGCCACGATCATCGAAAAGTTCGCGGGAGGCCCGGTCGGCCTCGCCACGATCGCCGCCGCGGTCGGCGAGGACAGCGCCACGGTCGAGGAAGTCTACGAACCCTACCTCATGCAGCAGGGGTTCCTCGAGCGCACGGCACGGGGCCGCGTCGCCACGCCGCGGGCTTGGGAGCGGCTCGGCATGCGACCACCGACCGGATCCGGAGAACAGGGCTCACTCCTCGATGGCTGAACGGCGCTGGCGCACCAGCGACTTCGACTACGTCCTCCCCGATGACCTGATTGCGCAGACCCCCAGCGACACGCGGGGCGCCTCGCGCCTGCTCGTGCTCGACCGCACCACCGGTCTATGCGCCAATCGCGAATTCAACGCCCTGCTCGAGCTCATCCCGGCCGGCGACCTTCTGGTCCTCAATTCGACCCGGGTGCGGCATGCCCGGTTCCTCGGGACACGAGCTGGGGGGGGGGACGCCGAAGTGCTGTTGCTGCACCCGATCGATGGGGAGCGCTGGCTGGCGATGGGCAGACCCGGGCGGGCACTTCGCGTTGGCCGGATCGTGCACCTCGACGACACGGCGGGCATCGAGACCCTCGCGGTGCGCGACGATGGCTTCCGCGAGGTGCGTTTCGTGGGCGGCGTGGCCAGTGAACTCATCGAGCGCTTCGGCCGATTGCCCTTGCCACCGTACATCACGCGCGAGCCCGATGCCACGGACGACATCCGCTACCAGACCGTCTTCGCCGATCGGATCGGCAGCGTCGCGGCACCGACCGCGGGACTCCATTTCACCGAGGCACTGCTCGGCAGGCTGACCGAGCGCGGAGTGGAGATCGCCGCACTCGACCTCGAGGTCGGCCCGGGCACGTTTCGGCCGATCGAGCACGACGACCCCGCCGAGCATCCGATGCACGAGGAGCGCTACGAGATTCCCGAGGCCCTTGCGAGCGCCGTCGCGAGAGCCCGGCAGCGCGCCGCCGGCATCTGGGCGGTCGGGACCACCGTGGTCCGCGCCCTCGAGAGCGCCGCCGACCAAGCGGGCAGCCTCCGTCCCGGGCCAGCGTCCACCCGTCTGATGATCGTCCCCGGCCATACCTTTCGGGTGGTCGATCATCTGATCACCAACTTTCATCTGCCCCGTTCGACGCTGCTCATGCTGATCTCCGCCTTCGCTGGACATGAGCACACCATGCAGGCTTACCAGCACGCCGTCGCCGAGCGGTACCGGTTCTATAGCTACGGCGATGCGATGTGCATCATCTGAGGAGAAGACCATGTCCCATCCACCACCCAGCACCCCGGGATACGTCGACGAGACCCTCGCCATGCTCGGCGACCGCGATCCGGTGGCCGTGCTCGAGGAGATGCCCGATTGGCTGACCGCGCATCTCGATGACCTCGAGGAATCGGTCCTCTCCGTCGCCGAGGGGCCCGGAAAGTGGTCGATCACCCAGGTGCTGGCACACCTGGCCGACACGGAACTCGCCTTCGGTTGGCGGATCCGGCTGCTGCTCACCGCCGACCGCCCGCCGATCACCGGTTTTGACGAAGGAAGGTGGGTCACGCGCTTCGACTATGCCGCTGCGGATCCGGCAGAGGCGTTCCACGCCTTCAGGATGCAACGGAGTTGGAACATGCGCGTGTATCGGAGCATCACACCCGAGGACCTCACGCGCGTCGGTATGCATTCCGAACGGGGTGAGGAATCGGTCGAGCGTGTGCTCCGGATGATCGCCGGGCACGATCTCCGACACCGTCGGCAGATCACGCGGATCATCAAGGCCCTCACCTAGGTGTTCGACTTCGAACTCGAAAATGTCGAAGGTGCGGCGCGGAGCGGCACCCTTCGATTGCCACACGGTCTGGTCCGGACCCCATGCTTCATGCCGGTCGGCACCTATGGCGCTGTGCGCGGCCTGCATCCCGAGGAGGTCCGACGGCTCGGCGCCCAGATCATCCTCGGCAACACCTACCACCTGCATCTCCGGCCGGGCGAGGAGTTGATCGCCGAGCAAGGCGGGCTCCACCGATTCACCACGTGGCCCGGGCCAATGCTCACCGACTCCGGCGGATTCCAGGTCTTCTCACTCGCGGCGATGCGGAAGATTGACGAGGATGGCGTCGACTTCCGCTCGCACATCGACGGCTCGACTCGGCGGCTCACCCCGGAGCGGTCGATGGAGATCCAGTGGGCGCTCGGGGCGGACATCGCCATGGCGTTCGACCATGTCCCGCCCGGTCAGGCAACCGAGGCGGAGGCGCGCGTCGCGATGGAACGGACGCTCCGCTGGCTGAGTCGCTCGCGGGAGCATCACGCCCGACTGAGCGCCCAAGCGCCGGATCGGCAGACGATGTGGCCGATCGTGCAGGGCGGCGCCCATGATGGCCTTCGGCAGGAATCGCTTGAACAGACGCTCGCGCTCGGCGACTGGACCGGGGTCGCGATTGGCGGGCTTTCGGTGGGCGAACCGAAACCGGTGATGCACCGGGTGCTCGAGACGCTCAATCCCGGCCTGCCAGCCGATCGGCCGCGTTATCTTATGGGCGTCGGATTTCCGGACGATCTGGTCGAGGGCATTGCCCGAGGTGTCGACCTCTTCGATTGCGTCGCGGCGACCCGGAACGGCCGTCACGGCAGCGCCTGGACCGTGAATGGCAAGCTCCAGGTCCGGGGTGCGGCCATCAAGCACGATCAGGGCCCGCTCGATCCGGAATGCGACTGCGAGGCATGCGCGCGATTTTCACGCGCATACCTGCGGCACTTGTTCGTCGCCGAGGAACAACTGGGGCAACGGCTGGTGTCGATTCACAATTTGCGGTTCCTGATCCGGCTCGCCGAAACCGCGCGCGAGCGGATCGCAGCAGGAACCTTCACTGGGTGGGCCCACGCGTGGCTCCACCGTTGGCA
>JBBSPX010000184.1:0-4621 GCA_038258395.1 Gemmatimonadales bacterium
GCGGACCCGCCCGACCTGGTCGGCCAGCGACCCGCGGCGCGCGGAGATGGTGATCCGGGCCGAGGCGAACAGGACGTCGCGCTGCGCCCCTGTGAGTTGCTCACTCCGCAACAGGTAGGTGCCGCTGGGAACTTCCGCCCCGCCACCGGGCGCCACTGCCGGGCTGGCGCGCAACATCGCCTGCAAAGTGAGTTGCAGGTCCTGCACGTACGACGGGGCACGTTCATTCAGGATGACGAGGTCAACGGCAAGACGCTTCATCTTCCAGTATTCATGTGCGCGCAGCAATTGCCGAATCAGCCCCACGTCTTCGGCGTCATCGATCGTCACCAGCACCAGTGGGAGGTCGCCGGAAATGCCGTGGGGCCAAAGCATCGCCGCGCCGCCGTGCTGTCGAGCGATGATCGCCGCAGGTGCCCGCATCGCCCGATCCGCATAGAGCAGCGGGGCGGCAAGTTCCTGAAAGAGGTGTGCCTCGTTGGGACCGATGCCGACGTGGTGCATCTGGACCTGTGCGCGTGTCCAGGCGAGGGTCCCGGCCCGTTCGAAGATCGTGATATCCTGGTACTTGTCGGCCAGATCGAGGACGGCGTCCCGCGATTCCGCCACCATGGTCGAGAAGCAGAGTCGGACCGTCCGGCCTGGACGAATGGTCACGTGCCGTCGCAGGCTCACGATCGGATCGAGCACCGCACCCACCGTGTTGGACAAGGGGCGCCCGCTCACCGCCCCGTCGGCGGTGCGGAGCGTGTTGCCCCGGCCCACGAAGCGGTACCGATCGGTCTCCCACTGCAGCGAGCCACCTTCGTCGGAAGTCGCCGCCACGTGCGCCAGCCACACCTCGGGGTCTTCCGGTGATCGCTGACGGCGAGTGGCCAGCAGTGCATTGGCCTCGCTCACCACCTCGGTACTGACGAACAGGTTGGAGAACGCCGGGTGGGCAACGTCTGCAGCGTGCGGAGCCAGCACCACTTCTGCATACGACGTCACGTCGATCTCACGGGTGGTGCGACCATGGTTCGTGAGCGAGACGAGCCGCAGTTCGGCATCGTCTTCGGCCGAGACGATGACCTCGAGGCGGGTGGTCATGCTACCGTCCCGCCGGCTGAGCTCTGCCCGATCTTCGCGGAATGCGAGCTCCCACGCCGATGCTTCACGGGCCGATGGCTGGAAGGCGGCGGACCAGCATTCACCGCTCACTGTGTCGCGCAGGAAGACAAACGACCCGGTGTCGTCGCACGTGACGTCCTCCCGCCAGCGCGTCACTGCAAGTCCGTTCCAACGGCTGTACCCACCACCCGCCGACGTGATCATCACGGCATACCGACCATTCGACAGCAGGTGGGTTCGTGGCGTCGTGCCGTGTGGTGACGCGAACGTTCTCGACACAGTCGGCACCGACTCGCGGACGTCGCCGACCGCAGTGAACTCCTCGACGCGGGGCCGCGCCACCGCAACATCTCGCGGCGTCCGCTCCTGGAGGAGCATCTCCGATGCCTGCACCATCGGCTCTGCGTGGAACCGGGAGCGCATCGCACCGTCGTGCAGCGCGTTGGTGATCGCCACCAGCATCATGCCCTGGTGGTGCGCCATGTAGCTGTACACGACGGCGCCGCGCTCGCCGGGGGGGCGGCGGGAAGCAGTGAAGTCCACGGCTTCGTAGAAGCCATAGGCGCCGGATGCACCCACCCGACGCAGTTCGGCAAAATTCCGCGCGGCCTCGCCCGGGTCGATCATCGATGCCAGGCCGGTGGCGTGCGGGGTGATGACGATCGCGTCGCCGAGGCCCCGCTTCAGGCCGAGGCCGGGGACGCCGAAGGCAGAATACTTGTACGTCATCTCCAGATCGCGTGCGCTGTACCCGGATTCGGATACGCCCCACGGAATGTCGCGCTCCTGGCCGTACGCGATCTGGCGACGCACCACCAGTCGGCAGGTCTGCTCGATCAGGCTGCCCACCGGGGTGCGCATCAGCAGCGCGGGCATGAGATACTCGAACATCGATCCCGACCACGACATCAGCACCGAGTCGCGACCAACGGGCGTGAGCGATCGTCCCAGCCGGAACCAGTGCTCTACCGGGACATCACCCTTCGCGATGGCGATGTAGCTCAGCAGGCGCGCCTCTGAGGCAAGCAGATCGTAGTGACCCGGGTCCAGTGTGTCCTCGGCGACGCGGTATCCGATCGAGAAGAGCTTGCGCAGGGGGTCGAAGAGGAACCCGAAGTCGGTGGCATCGACCATCCGCGCCGTGTCCGAAGCGAGCGCCGCGATCCGGATCACCAAGGATCGCGCGGAGCGCTCGCATTGCTCGACGGCGATCCCGAGACTGTCCAGATCGACGTCGAGAGACCCGGCGTGATCGGCGGTGCGCAGGGTGGCGAGCGAGCGTGCCACGAGCGTGCAGCGGGCCGGCAGTTCCGCCAGGGTGGGACTGGCGAGCAATGGCGCAAATGCCTCTGCCGCGCCGCCAAGCCGGAGTCGCGCCCACGGCGCGAGCCGATCAAAATCAACGAGCTGACTCGCCACGTCGTCGATGAGGGCGGTAGCCCATGCCACGACGTCGTGTTCATTCACTGCCTGAAGCCCAACCGCTTCGGCCATCTCGAGCAGTGCGCGGGCATCGACCGAAAGCGCCTCGAGTCGTGCCACCTGCTCGTGTGGAGTCAGGGCGGCCGCGGCGGCGCGTTCCATGATCGTCGCCATCTGCTCATCGATCCGCCGTCGCACTGGTCGCTCAAGGTCGGCGTGGTCGCCGACATTGCGCACCGCTCGGCGCAGCAGGTCGACCGTGTCCAGAATACCGGCCAAGTTTGATGTCGGCATCGCCGGGCCATCGAGCAGCTCGCGGCACGCGTTGCCGGTGGCAATCAGGCACCCCACCATGTTGCCACTGTCGACCGACGAGATGTAGCGCGGTTCGAGCACACGACCTTCGGTGGTCTCGTACCAGTTGTACAGGTTCCCGCGATACAGCTCCAGGCGCCTGACGGACGAGAGGGTGGCCTCGAGGCGATCGAGCATCGTCACGGTCCCGATCCAGCCGAAGTCACGGGCGGAGACGTTCGCAAGGAGCGACAGGCCGATGTTCGTTGGTGAGGTGCGGTGCGCGATCGCCGGTTGCGGGGTCTCCTGAAAATTATCGGGCGCGAGCCATCGGTCGCCTGCAGTGACGAACGTGGTGAAAAAGCGCCACGTCCGGCGTGCGATCAGGCGAAGGGTGCGGGCGTCATCATCGGACACGGCAGTGGTGCGCGCGCTGAGCTGCGAGATGCTGAGGGCGTGCGCGATCACGGGCGAGAACGCCCAGAGAAGGAGCAACGGTATGGCGGTCTGCCAGCGGGGAGCCTGATTCCATGCGACCGCGACGGTCGCGGCGCCGGTAAGCACAAGCGCACCGGCCATCCGCCCCATGAAATCCCAGATCCTGTTTCGGTGGCTACTGGCCGATTGGGCGGCGGTCGTCCACTGCAACAGGTGTCGACGCGTGATGATGACCCGACCCAGCGTCCGCAGGATGGCGTCGCCCATGACCCACGCCTGATGCGCCAGCATGGTGACGGTGACGGCGATGTGCCAGGCGGCGGCCTCGAGGTCGCGGCGTACCGCGCGGACATGGCTTCGCTTCGAGATGCCACGGCCCCGGGGGATCATGCCGCCGGCGACGGGAATCAGGGCCGGGATCGCAATGGTCGCCAGGATGAACACCATCCACCGGACCGGTGCTACTTCGGCGAGACTCCATGCGATCACGATTGTCAGGAAGGCGGCCGGGGCGGAGAGCGAACGACGCAGGTTGTCGAGGATCTTCCAGCGGGCCACGAGCGGCAGGCCGTGGGCAAACAACCACGGCAGGAGCTGCCAGTCGCCACGGACCCACCGATGCTGGCGCGCTGCGGCAACGGTGTAGCTCGCCGGCGCGTACTCGAACACCTCGATGTCGGTGACAAGTCCGGCCCGTGCGAAAATGCCCTCGTACAGATCGTGGCTGAGCAGGCGATTCTCGGGCACCCGGCCTGACAGTGCTGCCTCGAACGCGTCGAGGTCGTAGATCCCCTTACCGGTGAACGACCCCTCGCCGAAGATGTCCTGGTAGACGTCAGAGATCGCCGACGCGTATGGGTCGATCCCTGGTGAGCCCGACACCAGTTGCTGGTAGAGCGATCCCGCGCGCCCGGGTAGCGGTGGCGTTACCCGGGGCTGGAGGATGGCGTATCCATCGACCACGCGCCGGCTGGCATCGTCGAACAGCGGGCGGTTGAGGGGATGGGCCATCGTGCCAACGAGTCCGGCCACCGCGCCGATCGGGATGCGGGTGTCGCTGTCGAGCGTGATGACGTACTTCACGCCCTCCGGTGCCGCGACCGGGCTGCCATCGACCGAGACGAAAGTGGTGTCGGTGGCGCCGCGCAGCAGTCGGTTGAGTTCGTGCAACTTCCCCCGTTTCCGTTCCCACCCCATCCACACGCCCTCGCTCCCGTTCCACGTCCGCCGCCGATGCAGCAGGTGAAACCGGACCTCACCGTGGCGCGCGTTGAGTCGGGCGATGCCGCGCTGCGCAACACCGAGCAGCGCCTCGTCGCCGGTCACTTGCTCGGTCGGTGCATCCGTCCAGTCGGAC
>JBBSPX010000185.1:0-4459 GCA_038258395.1 Gemmatimonadales bacterium
CAAGCACTTGCTGCTCTCGAGGCCAAGCAGTTCGACCGCCGCCCCGGCCGCAGAACCACAGGTCGTTGAGCGTCACCGCGGACAGTTGGCAACGGCAACGGCAACCGCAGTGGCGCCAGTGCGAGAACGCGGCTGCCAAGCGAGGGAAGTGATCACATGCAAACGCAAACTGACATCGACAATGAACGCGCCTGGGTTGGTATCACGGCAATATTGCTGCTGATGGTGTTTGCCATGGGGGCGATCGCGTACGGCTACCACACGATGTTGGAAAAGGTTGCCGGCACTGGTCCGCTCCTGGCACACATGATCGCAGCGGCCGTGATCCTCCTCTGCCTCACGCCTGGTGTCGGTCTCTGGCAATATCTTCGGCCAACCAGCAAGTATGCTGCGCTGTATGGCTTGCTCGTGGCCGCGGCAATCTGCTGGATCGTTCCGCTACTCGTGAGGTAACGTCGGTGGAGTGAGGCTCCTCCGCGATGCGTACCAAACCGCGGCCGCACGGCCGCGGCTCGGCGGCGAAGCAATCCGGTGCCGAGCCCCACGGAAGGCCGCGAGAGTGCTTCGGGCCCGTTGGGCCCTCGCAATGACGGTGGCTTACGGCACCGGATGTTCCGCCGTCGTCGGTCCCCACTCTGTGGCGCCCTTGAACACCTTCGAGAAGTTGCCAAGCGCCCACGACCGCAAGCCATCGAAGATCTCATAGAAGGTCGGGATCACCAGTAGCGTCAGGAACGTCGAGGTGATCACTCCGCCGATCACCGCGCGGCCGAGTGGCGCCCGGAAGTCGGCACCCTCACCCGCCCCGAGTGCGACCGGGATCATCCCGGCGATCAGCGCGAACGTCGTCATCAAGATCGGGCGCAACCGGATGCGGCCCGCCTCGATCAGCGCATCACGCAGCGACATCCCTTGGCGTTCGCGCGCCCATTTCGCGAAGTCGATCAGCAGGATCGCGTTCTTCGCCACGATCCCCATGAGCAGGATCACGCCGATCAACGACATGATGTTGAGCGTGTCGTGTGTGATGATCAGCGCCAGCACCACACCAATCAACGACAGCGGCAGCGAGACCAGGATCGCGAGCGGGTCGAGGAACGAACCGAACTGCACGACCAGGATCAGGTACATCATCATCACGGCGATGCCGAGCGCGGTGAAGACGTTGATGAACACCTCCGCCTGATCCTTTCCCTGACCACCGACCGAGACCTTGTACCCAGGTGGGAAGGTCATCTTGGCGAGTTCGGCCTGCATGTCGGCCTGCACTTCGCTCAGTCCGCGGCCCTGCGTGTTCGCCTCGAGCGTGATGACCTTCTCGCGGTCGAGATGGTCGATCTGGCCCGGCGCCTCCTCGATGCTGATGTTGGCAACCTGTCCGAGCGGCAGGACCCGTCCGGTGCCATCCGTGGCTCGGACGGTGAGCGGGAGCTGCGCCAGGTCCGACGCGCGTCGACGGGAGTCGGGTGCCAACCGAACGCGGACGTCGCGGGTCTCACCGGTCGGGTCGACCCAATCGCCGGCATCGATACCGGCGAACGCCGGCCGCATCGCCTGGGCAATCTGGCCCACGCCGAGGCCGAGCGAACTGGCGAGCCCACGGTTCACGTCGACCGTGAGTTCCTCGCGCGCACCACGCACCGAGAGTCCGACATCAACCGCTCCCGGAACGGTGGTGGCGCGTTCGACCGCTTCGCTCGCCAACCGGTTCAGGATGCTCGCGTCCGGACCGCTGATCTGGAGCTGGATCTCCTTGATCGCCCCGGAGAATCCGCCGGAGAAGACCGAGACCTTGACGCCACCGATCTGCTTGAATTCCTCACGCAGCATGGCACCCACTTCGGCCTGCGACAGGTCACGATCGTGCTTGGGCACGAGCTTGATGAAGACCCGACCCTGATCGACACCGGGTGTCCGCATCGGCAAGGCGTTACCGATCGTGGTATAGGTGTACGCGACCTCGGTGTGCTGGCGCGCGAGCGATGCCACCGCTTCGGCGCGCTCGGTGGTGTAGGCCAGGTTGGCGCTCGGCGGTGCCTCGACGATCACCTCCATCTCCGATCGATCGGAGACCGGGACGAAGCCCACACCGCCGAACGCGCCTTGCAGCCAGATGGCGAGCACAAACGAGCCGATCGCCAGCACGACCATGATGGTGCGATGGTCAAGCGCCCAGCCGATGAGCCGAGCGTAGTCCTCGGTGCGGCGCTCGAACCAGTGGTTGAACCGATCGAGCAACTTGGTGATCCACCACTTGTCCTTCTCCTCGCGATGCGGATCGGCCCAGTAGGCCGACAACATCGGGTCGAGCGAGAACGAGACGAAGAGCGAGACGACCACGGCACAGGCGATCGTGAGGGCGAACGGCTTGAACCACTGGCCCGACACGCCATACATGAAGGCAATCGGGACGAACACGGCCACGATCGAGAAGGTCGTCGACGCGACGGCGAGCCCGATCTCGGCGGTGCCCTCCATCGACGCGGTGAGGTGATCCTTCCCCATGTGGACATGTCGCACAATGTTTTCTCGTACCACGATCGCATCGTCAATCAGGATGCCGATCGCCAGCGACAGGCCGAGCAGCGACATCGTCTCGAGCTTGAAGCCGAATGCCCAGACCGCGATGAAGCTCGCGAGCACGGAGATCGGCAGCGCCAGGCCGGTGATCACCGTCGAGCGCCAAGAGTTGAGGAAGAGAAAGACCACGAGCACCGTCAGGATGGCGCCCTCGATCAGCGCCGACTGCACATTCTCGACCGCCTTGGCCACGCGGACACCGGCGTCCCGCACGATCTCAACTTTGGTGTCACCTGGCAAGGTGGGTGCGAGCTGGTCGAGTGCGGCCTTGATGTCATCGGAGACCTTGGTGGTCGAGTAGCCCTTGGCCTTCTTGACCTCGATACCGACCGCCGTCTTGCCGTTGAACGACGCACCTGTCCGTGCCTCTTCCGAGCCGACGAAGACGTCGGCGACATCGCCGAGTCGGACGGCCTGGCCATTGCGCTCGGTCACCACCAACTGCCGGAACGCTTCGGCGTCCTCGAGCCGACCCTTGAGCCGGATCGATCGCTCATCGAGCGCACCGTTGATCCGACCAACTGGCGCGGCCAGGTTCTCGGTGCCCAACGCCTGCACGACAGCGGCGACGCCGATGCCGGCGGCCTGCATCGCGGCCGGCCGGATTTGCACCGTCATCTCCGGGTACTTGCCGCCGACGACCTCGGCCTTCGAGACGCCGCTCACGGCGCGCAGCACACCCACCACTCTCGGATCGGCAATCGCGGTCAACGCCTCCGGCGTGAGCGTGGCCGATGCCAAGGTGAGAGACATGATCGGCTGCTCGGCCGGATCGAACCGGGTGATGATCGGGTCCTCGATCTCGGTCGGCAGGTCGCCCCGGATGGTGCTGATCGCATCACGCACGTCCTGCGAGGCCTGCGCGACGGGCTTCTGAAAATCGAAGAAGACGGTGAACTGTGCCAGACCATCGACCGAGTTCGACTTGGTCCGGGTCCGATCGATGCCCTCGATCGAAAAGATGGCCTCCTCGATCGGCTCGACCACCTCGCGCTCGACCACATCGGGCGACGCGCCGGGGTAGATGATGGTGACCGCGACGATCGGCTGCGCGATGTCCGGAAACTCATCGGTCTCGAGATTGAGCAGCGCCGCGAGGCCGAACGCCACCAGGGCGAGCATCGTGACGATCGTGATCAGCGGGTTCTTGATGGCGAAGTTTGAGATCCACATCGGTCGTGCCCCCGTTCAACCGTCGGTGCGCAGAATGCGCACCGTGGCGCCAACCGGCGTGCTCATGGCACCACCGACAAGCACAGTGTCACCCGCCATGAGGCCGGAGGTGACCTCGATGCGTTCCGCCAATTCATCGCGCAGCCCGAAGGTCACGGCAACCTGCTCGACCACGCCGCCACGCAGGCGGCGCACCGAGGGATCGGTCGCACGCGCGTCGATCGCATGGAGCGGAATCGCGAGCGCCCTCCGAGTCTGTACCGCGACCCGCCCTTCGGCAAAGAGACCGGCAGCAAGCGCACCGGCGTCGTTCGGGACCCGGACATACACACGGATCTGTCCGGTCGCGGGATCGACCGCTGGGTTGATCCGTGCGACCGTGCCCCGAATCCGGGTGCCCGGCTGACTCGGCACCGAGAACTCCACCGATGCACCGCGCACCACTTCAGCGAGCGAGGCAGCCGGACCCGTCGCCTCGAGCTCGAGAACCTTCGGATCGATCACCACGGCCAGTGCTTGGGCGCCGTTCATCTGCACGACGTCACCCTGACTCACCGACAGCTGACTCACCACGCCGGCAAACGGTGCACGGAGAGTCGCGTTGGCGAGTTGCTTCTCGGCGGCCGCCACTCGGGCACGCGCGTCCTGCACCATCGCCTTCGACTGCGCGGCCATATCGCGGGCATTCTCCATGTCGCGCGGTGCC
>JBBSPX010000186.1:0-4437 GCA_038258395.1 Gemmatimonadales bacterium
ACTGGTGAAGGGGAGTGCGGCCGACGAGGCTGGCATCGAGCCAGGCGACTCGGTGATCGCGATTGATGGGATGCCCATCGCGTCATGGACCGACGCGGTCGCGATGATCGAGGCATCACCAGGCCGGATGCTTTCGATCGCGGTGCTACGTGACGGGGCGCCGGTGACGCTTGCTGTCACTCCCTCCAAGGAGCTGCGGGTCCCCGACGATTCCTCGAGTGGGGTGATCGGACGGGTCGGTATCTACCAGAAGGTGCCGTACCTCAGTGAGCCCCTCTCGTTCCCGCAGGCCATCGCGGCCGGCACGGAGCAGACCTGGGTGTCGGCCGGGACGATCTTCCGGACCTTCCGCGGGCTCCTCACCGGCCGCGTCAGCACCAAGGAGGTCGGCGGTCCGATCCTGATTGGTCAGCTGGCGGCCCAGTCGGCGCGAGCCGGACTCGGAGTATTCCTCAGCTTCATGGCGCTGATCTCGGTCAATCTGGCCGTCGTGAACCTGTTGCCGATTCCCGTCCTCGACGGCGGAGCCTTCCTGATGCTCGCCGTGGAGGGGGTCATCCGCCGGCCGATCCCGACCAAGGTCCGAGAAGTGGTCCAGCTCGTTGGGCTCGGCATGGTGGTGCTGTTGATGATCATGGCGTTCAGCAACGACATCGGACGGCTGCTCGGCGGCTCGTGATTCCTTAGGCGCGAGCGTCAGCTCGCGCTCGAGATCTTCTCGCCGCTCACCCCCCCCGGCGCGTACCGGGGTGGGCGCTGAAGTAGCGGGCCACGGACTCGTGAGTCCCGGCGAGGTACACGACATCATCGGCTGCCAGCACGAACCCGCCACTGAAATCGACCACAATCCCGTCGCCCCGCTCGACCGCGACGACCGCGCAGCCGGTCTCCTCGCGGACCTGTCGGGTCACCAATGGTCGACCGGCCAAGGGTCCCGCGCTCGTCGCCACGATGGTGACCGCGGCCTCGAGGTCCACCGACTCGCGGCCGAGCAAGTGGAACGCGAGGAGTTTGCCCGCCACCTGGCCGATCGACAGCGCAAAGTCGGCCCCCGCCCCATGGAGTCGTGTGACATTCTCAACTCGCCGCGCCCCCACGTAGAGCATCTTGTCGGGTGCGACACTGCGCACCACCGCCGAAGCGAACAGCGAGGCGCTGTCCGTCTCGAGCGCGATGACGATCCCCTGACACTCGGCGATGCCGGCAGCAAGCAGGACACGCGCGCTCAGGTGGTCGCCGACGACGTCGATATCGGCGCTGGCTTGGGTCCCGATCGCGATCACCGGTTCGCCGGCATCGAGCAAAAACTCGCGGACCTTCCGGGCGAGTTCGCCCTCCCCGATCACCAGCAGCGGACCGCTGCGCGGCACCGGCACGGCCAATCGACCCAACGCCGCCAGCCCAGCCTCCCCACCTACGCCCACCAGCACTGTGCCCGGCACGAATCGCATCTCGGGCGTCACCGGTGCGATCAGTTTGCCTGCTTCCCATAACGCCACAATGGTCGTCCCTGTCTCCTCGCGGAGGCGGGCCTCGGCAATTGACTGACCGACGAGGGGCGAGTTCGGGTCGACGCGCAATTCCACGACGTCAAGATGGACCCCAAGGTGGTGGACACCGGCAACACGCGGGCTGATCAGGTTCGAGGCGCGCGCGGCCAACGCCCCAGCCAGCAGGTGTTCGGGCGTGAAGGCCGCAGTGGCCCCAGCCCGCAACATGGGAGGGCGGCGGTCGGGATTCTGGACCAGCGCGATGATCGGGCCCGGGTACCCGTGCGCCTTGGCGCCGAGCGCCATCGCGGCATTCTGGTCGTCCTCGCCGTTGAGGATGATGCCCCGGGCATCACGGAGCTGGGCGAAATCGGGCTCCTCTCGTCGCAGATCGCTCAGCACCACCCAGCGATGCCGCTCGCGGAGGCGTCGTGCACTCGCTTCGTCCTCCTCCATGAACACCACCGGTACGCCCTCACGCTCGAGGTCGGTCACGAACGAGGTCACCGCGGGGCCGGAGCCGTAGATGAGTACCTCGCCGTGCAGCTCGGGCAATCGCCGAGACAGTCGGGCCTCGAATCGCTCCTCGATGAAGGGAATGAAAAAGATTGGGAAGATCAGGAAGAGGAGCAGGACTCCACCAAACTGCACCACGATCACGTAGGTCTGCATCACCGGATTGTGCCATACCGTGTCCCGCCCATACCCCGTCGTGGTCAGCGTCTCGGCCGCCCATGCGATCCCGTCCTGAAGCGTGCGGTCGACCCCCTCGAGGTGCACCATGCCCTGCTGGTACCCGAATCCCAGCAGCAGGAGCAGGAGGGGGATCGAGGCGATGAGCCCCAACAGACGGCGATAGGAACGGGGCAGGGAGGTCACCGGGTGGCGGACTCGATTCGGGTAGGGTGTGGGGAATCCCGGAATCTAGTCCGCCATCCTTCATCGCAGCCGACCTCTGACCGTAAGGCCGAGCCGCAGCCATCTGGCCGAGCCGCGGTCGTAAGGCCGCGGTTTGGTCCGCCGTCCAAGGACCCACGCTTGCCCCCCAGGGACCGGGTCGGTTATACTTAAGGGCTACTAAAGAAGCGAACCAACGCCAACGCAGCAGCCTGACACATGCAGGCAGGACAGAGGATGATTACCAAGCAGCCCATCATCGAGAAGCACCGTGCGCACGAGACCGATACCGGCTCGACCAAGGTGCAGGTTGCGCTCCTGACCGAGCGCATCAACTATCTCACCGGCCACTTCCGGACCCACGCGAAGGATCACCATTCGCGACAGGGACTCCTCAAGATGGTCGGCACCCGGCGCCGCCTCCTCAATTACCTGAAGAGCCGCGATCTCGCGGGCTATCGTGCCCTGATCGCCGAGCTCGGCCTGCGGAACTGAAGGCAACCGACGCTGCAAGGCGCCCCACACGAGCACCGTGGGGCGTTTTTCGTATTTGAGGGTGCTCACCCGCCAAGAAGGAAACAGAGTGCATCGCATCGAAACTGAGTACGCCGGCCGTCCGTTGATCCTCGAGACCGGACGTCTCGCCAAGCAGGCCGCCGGAAGTGTCCTCGTCACGTACGGTGAAACGGTTGTCCTCGCCGCCGTCACCGTCTCCCCAAACATCTCCCACCTGCCGTTCTTCCCGCTCACGGTCGAATACCGTGAGAAGCAGTATGCCGCGGGCAAGATCCCCGGTGGCTTCCTGAAGCGCGAAGGCCGTCCGTCGGACGATGAGATCCTGAACTGCCGGATCATCGACCGCTCGATCCGCCCGCTCTTCCCGGAAGGCTTCCGCCACGAGACCCAGGTCTTCGTGCTGGTGATGTCGACCGACCAGGAGAACGAGTCCGACGTGCTCGGCGTGCTGGCCGCATCGGCCGCGCTGACGCTGTCGCAGATCCCATGGGAAGGTCCGATCGCCGCAACCCGCGTCGGCAAGGTCGAGGACAACTGGATCCTCAACCCGACCTTCCAGCAGCTCGACTATTCCTCGATCGATCTGGTCGTCTCGGGCAAGTCCGATTCGATCATGATGGTCGAGGGTGGGGCGCTCGAGGTCTCCGAGGCCGAGGTCCTGCAGGGACTCAAGGTCGCGCAGAAGGGGATCACGGAGCTGGTCGGCCACATCAATGCCCTCGTCAAGAAGGCCGGCGGCAAGAAGGACCTGATGTCCTGGGAAGCGCCGGCGAAGAACGCCGAGCTGATCAAGGCCGTCGAGGCGATGGCCGTCAAGCAGATCACCAAGGCGATGAGCGGCAAGGACAAGGCCGGTCGTGCCGCCGCCATCAGTGCGGTGCACGCCGACGTCAAGGAATCACTCGCGGAGCAGTATCCCGAGGGTGCCAAGGAGATCCGCGGCGTACTCGAGGATATCGAGTACAAGCAGATGCGCGCGATGATCCTCGACAAGGGTGAGCGGATCGACGGTCGCGACCTCGACACCGTGCGTCCGATCATGGTCGAGACCGGCCTGCTGCCGCGTGTCCACGGTTCCGCACTCTTCCAGCGTGGCGAGACGCAGGCCCTCGTGGCCGCGACACTCGGCACCGCCGACGACGAGCAGCGCATCGAGTCGATCGAGAGCCCGGTGCAGGGGCACAAGTCGTTCATGCTCCACTACAACTTCCCGCCGTTCTGCACCGGTGAGGCAAAGCCGATCCGCGGCACGTCGCGTCGCGAGATCGGACACGGGGCGCTCGCCGAGCGGGCACTGCATCCGCTGCTTCCGGCGATGGCCGACTTCCCGTACACCATCCGGATCGTCTCCGAGATCATGGAGTCGAACGGCTCCTCGTCGATGGCGACGGTCTGCGGCGGCTCGCTGGCCCTCATGGACGCCGGCGTTCCACGCAAGGCACCGTGCGCGGGCGGCGCGATGGGCCTGATCAAGGAAGGCAAGAAGATCGCGATCCTCACCGACATCCTTGGCACCGAGGATCACCTCGGCGAC
>JBBSPX010000187.1:0-4411 GCA_038258395.1 Gemmatimonadales bacterium
CGAATTCGGCACTGGCAAGGAAGATCCGAGCCAGAATGCCGGTCGCCTCAAGACGTCGCCGTGGACCGTCGATATCGCCGGGCTCGCCAAGCGGACGGGCCCGATGGCCATCGAGGACCTTCTCAAGGGTCTCGCTCGGGTCGATCGGACCTATCGGATGCGGTGCGTGGAGGGCTGGTCGATGGTGATCCCGTGGCAAGGTGTCCAGCTCAAGGATCTCATCGATCGCCTCGAACCGAGTGCGTCGGCCAGATTCGTCGAATTCACGACGCTCAACGATCCGGCACAGATGCCCGGTCTCCGAAGTGGGGTGCTGCCGTGGCCTTACATCGAGGCGTTGCGCCTCGACGAGGCACGGCATCCGCTCTCGATGATGGTGACCGGGATGTACGGGAAGGCGCTGCCCAACCAGAATGGCGCGCCGATGCGACTGATCGTGCCATGGAAATACGGATTCAAGGGCGCCAAGGCGATCGTCCGGATCCGCTTCACCGAGACACGTCCCCCGACCACATGGAATGTGGTGCTGCCCGACGAGTATGGCTTCTTTGCCAACGTGAATCCTGCGGTCGACCACCCGCGCTGGAGCCAGGCGCGCGAACGGCGGATCGGCGACTTTTTCAAGCGACCGACCCTCCCATTCAACGGCTACGCCGATCAGGTCGCGTCGTTGTACTCGGGGATGGACCTGCGGAAGAATTTTTGAACCGGTGCAGCTCAACGCGTGGATCAACAAGATTGTCCGTCCGGCTGCGATGCTCTCGGGACTCGTCCCCGCCGCCGTCATCACCTGGCGGCTCTTCAGGGGCGACTATGTGAATCCGGCCGAGGCGCTCGAACATGCGACCGGCTTCACCGCCCTCTGGTATCTGCTCGCCTCCCTCTCTGCAACTCCGCTCCGCTACCTCACCACGCTCGCCGCGTTCACCCGCCTCCGCAAGCCGCTCGGCCTCTGGAGCTTCGGCTTCGCGCTGATCCACATGAGCAGCTACCTCGTGTTCGATCAGTCGCTGCTCTGGGGTGAGATTGTGAAGGACATCCTCGAACGACCGTACATCACGGTGGGGTTCAGTGCCTTCCTGATCCTCTTGGCGCTAGCCGTGACATCGCCCGTCCGAGTGATGAAGCGGATGGGCGGCAAGCGGTGGCAGGCCCTCCACCGCTTGGTCTACGTCGCCGCGACGCTCGGCGTGCTGCACTTCCTGTGGCTCGTCAAGCGGGATATCACCGAACCCGCTATCGCCGGCGTGACGCTGATTGTCGTGCTGGCGATTCGCGAAGTGCACAACGAACGACGAGTGGGGATGAAGGACGAAGGATGAAGGATCAACGATGAACGATTGTGCGCCCTTGAGGCTAGATTTTACGTCGTGATGATCGACCGCTTGCGCACCCCGTGGCTCGCTGCCTTGCTGCTCCTCGCCTCCCCGGCGATGGGCGGGCTGGTGCTCCCGGTGCTGCACCCTTGTCAGGCCGAGCAAGCGACCAGCCATTCGCCCACCGGCCATCATGGTCAGAGTGGGCACGAGGGCCACCACGACCAGGGCAGTTCGGGCACCCATCAATGCACCTGTGTCGGCAGTTGCCACGTCCCGGCGCTGGATGTGGGACCCCGGATCACTGGCCCGGTCGCGGTGGTCACGCCCGTGGTGGTCCATCGTCCGCAGCTCTCCCCGAACACACAGGCACCACAGATCCGGGTGCCGTTGGACCTCCTCCCTCCCTACACGGCACCTCCCATCGGTTGAGTCGGGCCGGCCTTCCGGCCAGTCGTGTCAGGTCGCACCTCCGCGACCTCGACGCACACTCAAGCCATGTTCGACCACCGCCAGAGGGTGGTGGTCGTGGAGCCATGCCAGATGCATCTCAGATATCGGATCGCCACCGCGGCGATCGCGAGCGTTGTCGCCATTTCCGGGGCGTCTGCCCAGCAGATTCCCACCACCCAGGACACCATGAAGCTGCCGGAGATTGCGGTCTTCGGCTCGCGGGCCGAACTCCAGGAGCTCCGGCAAGACCTGCGGTTGCAGCCGGGATCGGTCAGCCTGATCGAGCCAGCGGCGCTTCGGGCCACCAGGCAGGCCAACCTCAAGGATGTGCTGCGCATGGTCCCCGGCGTGTATGTGGCACCGCGCTTCGGTGCGGCCGACGAGGCCCAGATCTCGATCCGTGGTTCGGGGCTGCGCAACAACTTCCATGCCCGCGGGCTCAATCTTCTCATCAACGGGATGCCCTATCGGAACAGCGACGGGTTCACCGATTTCGAGGCCATCGAACTGATGACCGTCGATGCGATGACGGTCTACAAGGGCGGCAACGCGTTCCGCTTTGGCGGTGGCACCCTCGGCGGTGCGATCAACATGCACACCAAGACGGGGTATTCCGCCGATCGGGTCGATGTGACGGCGGAGGGCGGTGCCAACGGCTTCTTCAAGGGGCAACTCTCGTCCGGGGGGACCGCCGGCAAGCTCGATTGGTACGGTTCGTACACCCGCACCTCGCTTGATGGCTACCGCACGTGGTCAGATCAAGGGCGCGATCGTGTAAACGCGCATGTCGGATACCTCCTCTCGCCGACGACCGATATCCGGGCGTTCTATCTCTTCGCGCATGTCCGGGAGCATCTCCCGGGTGCGCTCACCGCCAATGAATTGGCCACCGACCCGACGATGGCCGTTCCCGAGAACGTCACCAATCGCTGGGGTCGCGCCTATGACCTGTCGCATCTCGGGGTCCAACTCCGGAGCCAACTGTCACGGTCGTGGCGACTGGAACTCGCGCCGTACTTCCAGTACCGCGACATCGATCATCCGATTTTCCAGGTCATCAATCAGCAATCGCTTGATCTCGGTGCGGAACTCAGGCTCGAGGGAACCGGTACGCTGGGGGGGCGCGAGAACCGACTGAGCCTTGGTGTCCAGCCATCGCGACTGTCGATGGACAACCGGCAGTTTGTGAACGAGGCCGGCGAGCATGGCGACCTGACCAAGGATCAGCAGGATCACGCCGGCGGCGTCGCGATCTATGCCGAAGATGCGCTCCACGTCGGCAAGGGACTCACGTTCATCGGTGGGCTTCGCTTCGATCGCCAGGTCCGCCGAGTCGAGGACCATTTCCTGGCGAATGGCGATCAATCCGATGAGCGCATCTTCGAGGCCGTGCTGCCGCGCGTCGGTGCGGTGCTCGACATCGGGACGTCGGGAAGCCAGCTGTACACCAACTTGAGCCGGAGCTACGAGCCGCCGCTCTTGCTGGAGCTCAACTCGCTCACGGTCGCCGGCTTCGTCCCGCTCGAGGCGATGGACGCTTGGCAGCTCGAGGTCGGGACCCGCGGGCGCCGCGGTGGGCTGCACTGGGATCTCGCCGCGTATCGCACCACGATCCGGGATGAGATCCTCAACCAGAACGTGCTGCCATTTCCTGGTGCCGGCTTCACCGTGCCGACCTATCGGAATGCGGATCGCACTCGCCACGCCGGGCTCGAGCTCGGCCTGGGCTACGCACGCGCCGTGAGCCTGCTGACGAGCGGTGCCGAGGCGATCAGTCTGGAGGCGGCCTACACGCTCAGCGATTTCACGTTTGTCCAGGACTCACTCCACACCGGCAACACGATCCCGGGCTTGCCGCGGCACGTGGTACAGGCGACACTCACCTACGTCCATCCGTCGGGTCTCACGATCGCCCCGACGCTCGAGTGGATCCCGGAGTCGTACGTGGTGAATAGCGAGAATACTGTTCGGAACGCCGGCTGGACCTCGATCGGCGCCCGGGTCGAGTATCGGCACGCCTCGACGGGTACCACCTTCTTCGTGGCGGGAGAGAATCTCACCGATTCGCGTCACGCCGCCTCGGTTCAGGTCGATGCCGCGAACGGCCGATCGTTCGAGCCGGCCGATGGGCGTGCTGTCTACATGGGGGTACGATGGAACCGCTGAATCGCACATTGCTGCTCGGGATCACCACGCTTGCCGTGTTCGGCTGCGGCGGGAGTGCACCCGAGCTTGCACCCGGCGACCTGGGTGGCCCGGAGGTGATGTCGACCGAGACCGGGCACGGTGCCACGCCGATGCTGGCACTGTGGCCCGGGGGGGGGAGTGTACTCTCGTGGGTCACCAGCGATCGCGGCCCATCCGCGCTTCATGTGCGCGTGGTCGAGGCGGGGGGCGGTATCGTGCGATCCCACCTCATTGATTCGCTCGGCGGCATCGAGCCCCACGGCGAGGCGCCACCCCAGGTGGTGGTCGGGCCCGATTCGACCCTCTACGCGCTCTATACCGTCGGCAAGGATGTCGGGCAGCGGTACCCGGCCAGCGCGCACCCGCTGCAGGTTCTTGTCGGCAAACAGCACCGCGCCGCGGCTGGGGCGCTCGGCCAAGTGGATGAGTTTCAACAACGTGCTCTTGCCGGCGCC
>JBBSPX010000188.1:0-4357 GCA_038258395.1 Gemmatimonadales bacterium
CCCACCATTGCCGTTGGGCCGCCGCTACACAGCGCCCCCCCGAGCCGCGGGCGCGGGGGGGCTGTTGTCCGATGGAACTCGCCCGAGCCTGCCGAGCCGCGGCCCTCTGGCCGCGGTTGGATTGGCGTGCTCACCGCGACACGTCCAACCGCCAGCTGACAGTCGCCTCGGCAACAACCCCACCAGCCGCATCGACGATCGTGGCATGCGCCAGGCTCTCGACCGACTCAGTGACCTTCCCCGGTGCCGCACTGCCCGTCGCCGTGAGCGTGCCACGTGCCTTCTTCAGGTAGCTGATCTCGATCCGTGTGACGATCCCGCGTGCCCCAGGCTCGAGTGCCGCAAGCATCGCCAACCCGCTCGCCACCTCGGCCAGGTTCGCGAGCGCGATCGCATGTATGCTGCCGAGATGATTGCGAACGGCACGACGGTCCCGGAGCGTGACCGTGGCACTGCCGGGAGCGAGTGCCTCGATCCGGGCCCCGATCGAGCCGGTGTAGGGCACCGCTCGATCGAGCAGTCGCGCAAAGAGCCAGCGACCGCCAGGCCAGCGAGAGAGCCGGCCCCACAACGCGAGGAGACGGGTGGGGGACATGGGACCAAAGATAGGAGCGAACGAGATCACTGCGTCGCGAACCAAACCGCGGCCATAGGGCCGCGGCTCGGCCGCATCCTACCCCATCGCCCCCAGGATCGCGCCCATCACGGCGAATCGGATCGTGTGGTAGCCACCGTTGATCCAGAGCAGGGTATTGCTGGTGCGCTCGAACTGGTAGTTCGTGGCGAGGGAGGCGCTGACCCAGGCAAAGCCGGCGATCAGGCCGTAGGTGCCGCCCGTCGCCATATCGATGGTCGGACCCAAAAAGATCGCGAACGTCCACGAAGTCAGCAGCGCGAGCAGGAAGGTGATCCCATAGGTCTTGGCAGGATTGGATCCCTCACGAAGCTCTGCCTCCGTGAAATCGTGGGCATGCATCCACGCCTTGCCAAAGAGCGGGCCATACCAAATCCCACCGATCATGAAGGCGGAGAGGGCAGCGAGCAGGACGGCGAGCAGGTTGACCTTGGGCATCGAGACTCCAGGCTGACAGGTGGAGGGGCGACAGAGAGGTTGTGGCGGGGATCCGGATTCGGCAAGTCGGCCTTACATTCGGAGGGTCCGAGCCACTCCCTCCCCAAGCCAAGCGATCTGCCCAATGCTTCGACGCCTCATGGCACCACTCACCGTGTCGGCCATCCTCGCCGGTTGCGCGGGCAACAGCGCCACGATCCGCGCCGTGCCGACCCGAGCCTCCAGTGATACCACCGCCTCGAAAGCCGCCGACTCCAAGTCGAGCGGACCACAGCCCTATGCCAAGGTGATACCCGCCAAGGCGACCACCGACAGCGGCCTCTTCGTGGTGCGCCAGGGCGACAAGAAGATCTATTGGGAGATTCCCGACTCGCTGCTCGGTCGCGACATGCTCTGGCTCACGCGGATCGCAGCCTCGGCGGAGGACCTCTCGGGGTTCACCAACGCCGGTTCGAACATCAATGAGTATCTCGTGCGATTCGAACGCGATGGCGACCGGATCCTGCTCAGGAGCGAGGGCACACGGTACATCGCCGATAGCACATTGCCGATCGCCAAGTCGGTGGCCGCCAACACCTTCGCCCCAATCCTGCAGGCGTTCGACCTCAAGGCTCGCACGACCGACTCGATGGCCAGTGTGATCGACATGACGTCGTTCCTCGAGGGCGACGTCGCGGCGATCAGTGGCCTGGAAGCAGGCTTCCGGACCCAGTTCAAGGTTCGCCGCATGGATCCGGCCCGTTCGTTCGTCGAGAGCGTGAAGTCGTTCCCGCAAAACCTCGAAGTGCGCCAGATCCAGACCTTCGATGCCGCCGAGCCACCGTCGCAACGAGGCACCAACACGATCTCGATCACGACGGCGCAGTCGCTGGTGCTCTTGCCGCGCGAACCGATGCGGCCTCGGTTCGCCGACGAGCGGGTGGGCTGGTTCTCGCTCCGTCAGATCGACTTCGGTTCCCGGGCACTCAAGGCCGATGAGCGCACCCTGATCCAGCGGTGGCGCCTCGAGCCCAAGGATCCGGCGGCCTACGCACGTGGTGAGCTGACCGAGCCGATCAAGCAGATCGTCTTCTATCTCGATCCGGGGACCCCGACCGAGTGGCGCCCGTATATCCGCCAAGGCGTCGAGGACTGGAATCAGGCGTTCGAGGCCGCGGGCTTCAAGAACGCGATCGTCGCCAAGGATCCACCGACCAAGGCCGAAGATCCCGAGTTCGATCCCGACGACGTGCGCTACTCGACCGTGCGGTATATCGCGAACATGACTCGGAACGCGATGGGGCCGAGTGTCGCGGACCCCCGCACCGGCGAGATCATCGAGAGCGACATCATCTGGTATCACAACCATCTGCGCTCGTACCGCAACCGTCTGATGGTCGAGACCGGTGCGTCGAACCCGGGCGCGCGTTCACTCGACATCGAGCACGACCTGATCGGCGAGACCGTTCGCCAGGTCATCGCGCACGAAATCGGTCATGCGCTCGGCCTGCCCCACAACATGATCGCGTCATCGTCATTCCCGGTCGATTCGCTCCGCAGCCCGTCATTCACCAGCCAGTACGGTGTGGCGCCGTCGATCATGGACTACGCTCGCCAGAACTACATCGCACAGCCTGGCGATGGGGTGACACGGTTCGTCCGGAAGATCGGACCGTACGACCTCTACGCGATCAACTGGGGCTACCGCCTGATCCCGACGCCGACCGCCAAGGCTGAGTCACCAACACTCGACCGCTGGATTGCGGAAAAGTCCAACGACCCACGCTACCGCTTCTTCGGCGGCGACGGCATGGATCCGCGGGCGCAGACCGAAGACATCGGCGGCGATCCAGTCATGGCCTCGACTTACGGCATCATGAACCTGAAGCGCGTGCTGCCAGAGCTTCCGGCGTGGACTGCCACGCCGGGCGAGAACTGGGATGACCTCGAGGAACTCTACGGCGAGCTGGTGTCGAGCTATGCCCGGTATGTCGGTCACGTGATCACCATGGTCGGTGGCATCGAACGCACCGCCAAGTCAACCGATCAGGCCGGCCCGGTGTACGTGCCGGTGAGCCCAGAGAATCAGCGGCGCGCGGTCAAGTTCCTGGCCGACGAGGTCTTCACGACTCCGACCTGGATGGTCGAGTCGGACGTGTTGCGTCGGATCGAGGGTGTCGGCGCGATGGATCGCGTGCGCCAGGCGCAGACGAGTGCACTCAACCGCGTGGTCGATGCCACCCGTATCCAGCGGATGGTCGAAGTCGGGCTCTATGCCGATGGCCCGACCTACACACCGGCGGCGATGCTGGCCGACGTGCGTGCCGCGATCTGGGGTGAGCTCGACGGTCGCGGCGCGATTGATCCGTGGCGGCGCCAGTTGCAGCGTGGCCACGTCGAGCGATTGATTTCGCTGGCAACGGCGGTATCGGCACCGGCAGCACGCGGGGCCGATGCGAGCACGGCAGAGGCACGCCCACTGGCGCGTCAGGAACTTCGGACATTGCAGTCCTCAATCAAGAGTCGGCTCGGCCGTGGTGGCGACGCCGCGACGCGCGCGCATCTCGAGGATCTGTCGGCGCGGATCACGCAGGCGCTGGAGCCGAAATAACGACGAACTGCTTGTCACCCCGAGCGTAGCCAGGTGGCTGGACGGGGCTTTCGTACCATCCCCTCGGCTCCGCCGCCTCACTGCCCCCCACGACTCGCTACGCTCGCTCGGGGTGTCAGTTCGGCGTGACAACGCTTCACGGCACCGCCCGCCCGCCCACCGGGTCCTTCACCCGCCACACCTTTCCGTCACGTGACCGGATCTCAGCAGAGACCCGGCCATTGTGGCGTTCTGCGCTCACGACATAGCCGCCGTCGGCACGCAGGTTCGTGAATGAGACATCCTTCCATGCTTCGGGTGTCGCGGGGAAGAGTGTGATCGTGGTGCCATCCGAGCGCAGCAACATCTCGTGGATCGCATCCATCGCCAGGAAGTTCCCCTCGAGCGTGAACGGCCGATAGGTCATATCACTCAACCCCCGACCCGACTGATCGCCGTTCACGTGGAAGCCGTTCCGCGACGTGAATGCGAGATAGTCGGTGAGGTATCGGAGTGCGCTGTCGGCGCGACCGGCACGTGCCAACATCCCCGCGAACCAGGCGAAGGAATAGCCGGTCCACTGGCTCGTGCCGTACCTTGAAATCTGGTCGATGGTGGCGTTTGTGATCTGCGAGTCGGCAGGCGGGATCAAGCCCAGTGGATGGATCGCCATCGCATGACTGAAGTGCCGATGCGATGCGCTGTACGGCTCGTCG
>JBBSPX010000189.1:0-4283 GCA_038258395.1 Gemmatimonadales bacterium
CGGCCGCGCGGGCGTCGGTGACCAGCGAACCGAGGTTGCCATTCCCCGTGGCCGAATCGAGGCGACTCAGGGTGTTCTCCAAATGAGCGCCGGCGCGGACCATTCCCTGTGAACCCGTCTCGGCGTTGCCCACAACCCGGGAGATCGCACCGGACTGGTTCGCAGTGAACTTCGCGAGGTTATCAGCCGCACGCCTGAAGTCCGCGACCGAGGCACGCAGGTCGCCAACGGTCGAGGAATCGACCAGGCCACTGATCCGGTCGGTCACGATACCGACATCGCCGGCGATCCGGCTGGCTTGCTGGGTCAGGAATCCGATATCGGGGAGCGCCGCGCCGGGCCAGATATCACCGCCGGCGGCGGCCGCCTCATCGAGCAGGCGAATCACGTCGGGATCGCCGTTGACCTGGTCGCGCGAGAGTACCGCGATCTGCCACTCGCCAAACAGCGAGGCCGACGACGCCATGGCCACCGGGTCGACCGGGAGCGGGGCATCATCGGAGATCTGGAAGTCGGCCTCGACCCAGTTGTCGGACCCGAGGCGGATCGCCTCGACCCGGCCGATCTTGACACCCCGCAACACGACTGGGTCGCCGACACCGACGCCACCCAAGGTCCGGAACCGAGCAGTGGCCAGGGTCCGCTGACCGGCCGGCCCACGCTGGCCGAGCCAGATGGCCGCGGCGATCACCACAATTGCGGCGAGCAGCACGGTGAGGCCGACCGTGAATTCGTTCCGACGGCTCATTCGGGCCGCCCTTCGATGAACTGTCGCACCACGGGGTCCTCGCTGGCGCGGATCTCGTCCGGTGTCCCGATCGCCTGGATGCGCCCCTCGTGGAGCAGCGCGACCCGATCGCCAATCTTGAACGCCGAACCGAGATCATGGGTGACGACCAGACTGGTCACGCCGAGCTCCTGTTTGGCACGCTGCATCAGGAGGTCCATGGTGGCGGTGGTGACCGGGTCGAGGCCGGTAGTTGGTTCGTCCCACAGAATGTAACGCGGCCGGAGCGCCACAGCCCGGGCAATGCCCACCCGCTTTCGCATCCCGCCCGAGAGTTCCGCCGGGAAGCGGTCGACTACCTCGGCCATCCCAACCATGGCGAGCGAATCCCCGACCCGCCGCTCGATCTCGTCGGGAGCCATCCGCTGGCGAATGAGTCCGAGCCGCAGGTTGTCACCACAGGTCATCGAATCGAACAACGCGGCGAACTGGAAGACGTAGCCGATCTCGCGTCGGAGCGGAGTGAGTGCCTCGCGATCGAGCGTCTCGACGGCGAGATCGTCCACGAGGATCGAACCGCTCGTGGGCCGAATCAGCCCGACGACATGCTTGAGCAGCACACTCTTCCCGGCACCGGATCGACCGAGCAGCACCGTGGTCAATCCGTCGGGCACGTCGAGCGTGACGCCGCGCAACACCTCGAGTGTCCCGAAACTGGTCACGACGTCGCGGAACGCGATCACAGCAGCACCAGCGCCCAGAAGGCGTCGAGCACGAGGATCGCCTCGCAGCCGAGGGTCACCGCGCGTGTGGCCGCGTGCCCGACACCCTCCGCGCCGCCCGTCGCGCGGAGGCCGCGCACCGCGCCGAGCAATGCCACCGCGCCACCGAACGAGGCGGCCTTCACGAGACCGAACCAGACATCCTTGAATTGATAGAACGAGCGCAAACCCTTCACGAACTCCGCGGTCGTGAGATCGAGGAGATTGACGCTCGTGATCCATCCGGCGGCGACGCCGAGCGCGATGGCGAATGCGGTCACAACGGGGAACATGATGATGGCGGCGAGGACGCGCGGAACCACCAGGTAACTGGCCGGGTCCCACGCGAGCGTCTCGAGTGCATCGACCTGTTCAGTGACCTTCATGGTGCCGAGCTCGGCGGCGATGTTGGCGCCGACGCGGCCGGCAAGTGCCATCCCGGTGAGCACGGGACCGAGTTCCATCATGATCGTCTTGCCGACCAACGCACCGACGAAATAGGTCGGCACCGTGCCCGTGAAGATGTACGACGCGAGCAGTGAGAGGACGATCCCGGTGAAGGTCGCGATGAAGAGCGCAATCGGCACCGAGGCGACACCGAGTCGGCCCATCTGGACGACCAACTGGGGCGCCCAGGCCGACGTGTCGGCGAGCGCGCGCCCGGTCCGGAGCGCGGCGGCCCCGGCGTCAGAGACCGTGTCGGAAAAGGAGGGGAATCGCACGGCTGGAAGCTAGCCGGAAACGATGAAGGATGAACGATCAAGGATTAACGATGAACGCCGGGGCAGTCATCCTTAATCCTTAATCCTTCATCGTGCGTGGTTCACTCCGGCATCAACACCTTGTCGATCACATGGATCACGCCGTTGGACTGCATCACGTCGGCGATGGTCACCTGCGCGGTGTTGCCCTTCTCGTCCTTGACCCAGACATGGCCGTCCTTGGTCATCAGCCACAGCTTGCCGCCCTGGACCGTGGTGACCTCGGCGGTGCCCTTGCCATCCATGATCGCCTTCATCACCGAGGCGGCGTCCCACTTGCCGGCCACGACGTGGTAGGTGAGGATCTTGGTGAGCATCGCCTTGTTCTCGGGCTTGAGCAGATTGTCGACGGTGCCGGCCGGCAACGCGGCAAAGGCCTCGTTGGTCGGGGCGAACACGGTGAACGGACCCTCGCCCTTGAGCGTCGCCACCAGGCCCGCGGCCTTTACGGCAGCGACCAGCGTGGTGTGGTCCTTCGAATTGACGGCGTTGTCGATGATGTCCTTGGACATCGACATCTCGGCGCCGCCGACCATCGGATTCTTGTGCATCCCGCCCATGCCCATGCCATCCTGGGCGACCAGCATGGTCGGGGTGGCAAGCAGGGCAAGCATGGCTAGTGTCGTGCGCATCAGTGGATCTCCGCGTGAAGTGAGGTGAACAGCAGCTTCACGGGGAGTACGCCTGGTCGAGACGGATGGATCTCAGGACGATGAAGGATTAAGGATGAAGGATTAAGGATGATCGTTCATCGTTCATCGTTCATCGTTCATCGTCTAGGCCGCGAAGCTCGCCAAGGCGGTGGCGGATTCCCCATCGCGGAGGCGCGCGAGGGCGCGATCGCGCAATTGCCGGACGCGTTCGCGGGTGACGCCGAGCATCTGGCCGATCTGCTCGAGCGTGTGCTCCTGGCCGTCGTCGAGTCCGAAGTAGAGTCGGAGCACGCGCGCGTCACGCGGGAGCAGGGTGGCGAGGGCGCGATCGATCTCGGCCGAGAGGAATCGGTCGAGCACCTGATCCTCCATGCTGCGATCCACCTGGGTGAATCGCTCGAGCAGCGTTTGTTCCCCCCCCTGATCGAGCGGCGCATCGAGTCGCAGTTCGGCGACATTGAGGGCCGCCAGCGACTGGACCACGTCGACGGCGAGGTCGGTGGCCGCGGCGAGTTCCTCTGCAGTCGGCTCGCGGCCGAGCTGCTGACGCAGGGCGGCGGCGGAGCGCGTGATCCGGGCGAGATCCGCGGTGCGATTGAGCGGCACACGAACCGGGCGGCCATGGCGCGCCAGCGCGGCGAGGATCGATTGGCGGATCCACCAGACGGCATACGAGATGAACTTGACCCCTTGATCGGGGTCGAACTTCGTGGCGGCGGTCATCAGTCCGAGGTTCCCCTCGCCGATCAGGTCGATCAACGCCATGCCGCGGTTCTGGTACTTCTTGGCCACTGAGATCACGAAGCGGAGGTTGCGGGTCGCCAGCTCGCGCATCGCGTCCTCGTCGCCGTCCTGGACGCGACGGGCGACGGCGATCTCCTGGGCCTGGCTGAGGAGCGGCGTGCGGGCGACTTCCTGGAGGTAGAGATCGAGGATGTCGCGTTCCTCGTCGGCGGCGCCGAGGGTGCGCGCGGTATCGCGGCGGCGCGAGCGTCGAGGTGGGGTCACCTCGCTCGCGAGGATGGCCTCGAGCGAGAGGCCGCGAGGCAGCGTCTCCTTCGGATTGGTCATGGTGCCCGAAACTTACCCGTCTCGAACGAGTCCGGTTGGGTACCGCCGTTTCCATTGACACCTCACCGTGAGTCGGATAGCTTCGTCGGCTCCCTCGGCCTGTCCTCATGACTGGTCTCAGGGGGTATCTGGGGGCGTAGCTCAGTTGGGAGAGCGCGTGAATGGCATTCACGAGGTCAGGGGTTCGATCCCCCTCGCCTCCACTCCCGGATCCGGCCGGGAGGCAGTTGCGGACCGGAAGTGGACGGCCTAGGATTGGCCGTTCGGGTGACGATGCGGGAATAGCTCAGTTGGTAGAGCACAACCTTGC
>JBBSPX010000190.1:0-4258 GCA_038258395.1 Gemmatimonadales bacterium
AACGGAATCGAAAGCACGAGGAGTGAGAATGGTAGCCACCAGTGCAGCACCTGTCGGAAGCCCCACACAAAGGTGACGATCCCCACCAGGCTGAGCCAGATCGCGAAGCGCTGGGTGAAGAACTCGGCGGCGAGGCCGCCGACGGCGCGGAGCAACACGGCGATGACGATGATCGTTGCACCAAGCAGCACGTTCGGTCGTGCGGCGACTCGGAGCCCCGCCGACCACGCCAACCAGAGCGAGACCGGGAAGAGCAGCAGGCCATGACCGGCATCGGGGTTGTTCCACCACTCGCCGGTGAGCACCCTGATCGGACCGGCGAAAAGCAGCACAAAGGCGACCGCTGCAAGTACGATTGGACCGACCCGGGACGGTGGCCACGGCGAGCCAAACACCTCGCGCCAGGACTTGAGTTCGAGCGGCGCCGTTGCAGCCGGCGCTACCATCCGCCCTTCCGGAAAAGCATCACAGGGATGGTCTTGAGCATGATCTTGAAATCTTCCCACGCCGATCGCTTGGCGATGTACTCCAAGTCGTGCTGTACCTTCTTCTTGACATCCTCGACCGAGGTGTCGTATTGCAGGCGGACTTGGGCGTGACCGGTGATCCCCGGCGGCACGCGCTGACGCTGGGCATAGTGCGGGATCTGGGTCCGGAGCTCGGCGAAGAGCTGCGGCCGCTCGGGCCGGGGCCCAACAATATTCATCTCGCCACGAAGCACGTTGACCAACTGTGGCAATTCATCGAGGCGGCAACTCCGCAAGAACCCGCCGAAGCTCGTGACGCGCTGGTCATCGGAGCTGGCCCACACGGCCTGACCCTCGGGCTCGGCATTCACGGACATCGTCCGGAACTTGTAGATCGTGAACGGGCGCCCGCCGATGTCGTGTGAGCGGCGGGAATCCGGGCGCCGACCGTCGTCAGTCCTCGAATCGAGTCCGACTCGGGTCTGGGTGTAGAACACCGGCCCGCGGGAGGTCAGCTTGATCACCGCGGCGATCAGCAACCAGATCGGCATCGTGATCACGAGGCCAATGAACGCCACGATCACGTTGAGGACTCGGATCAGGCCGTTCCCTCCAACGGCAGCCTGCGCCACGCCGCCCACACGGGTGGCGGTGGCGTTCGGGGCGCGGTCGGAGGTGGGCTTGTCGGTCTCTGCCATGATGGTATGCACGCTCCCGTACCTTAGAAGATACGGAACAGGAGATACGTGACTGTAGTCAGTGCCCCGACGTACGCGAGGATTGGGGGCCTTCCGGATCGCTTCTCGCCGATCCGGATCTCGTCGCCGGCCTGGAGGTTGAGCTGATCGAGCGACTTCGCCTCGCGGATCGCCAACTTGAATCCCTCCTGGTCGAGAATCACCATGTCGGCACGGAGAATCTCACTGTCCTGGATCTTCTGATTGCCACTCGGCCCGCCTGCCGACTGCATGATCACATCGGTGAGCAGCGCCGAGGCCGGGACGATGAAGTATCCCTGCGTGTTGATGCCGCCGAAAATGGCAATCCGGATGTTGGCCTCTGCCCGGACCAGCGGATCGCGGACGTACTTCTGCATCTCCTTCCGGAGGTAATCCTCGACCTCGCTCCGGAGCAGTCCTGCAACCGAGATCGGCCCTGCGTCGGGCGGCACGATGGTGCGTTCGGTCGTAACGGTCATCGGGCCGGTGAGGCCCGGGAAACCGGAAACAGCGAGAGTGATGACATCGCCGGGGCGGATATCACCCTCGGCGAGCCGCCGTCGGATGGTGTCCGCCTCACGTGACTTCTGCTCCTTGATCACCGCGCTGTAACCATCCGAGGCCAGGATGATCTCGATATCCTGCAGGGACCGCTCCAGCTCGGCCCTGGTCACCATGGCTCGTTGGGAGGAGGAGAGCCGAACAAAGAGCGAGTCGGGATCGGTGGCCTGTGCGCCGAGCGGGCCCATCAGGGCCAGCATGGTGCCAAGGGTCAGGAACTTCGAGAATCGCGGCACGGCAGTCCATCCGTAGAGGTTCAAGCCTAGATCGAGTGATCTCTGTCGAATCAGGTACTTAGCACGGCAAGGCCCGTGCTCCGGTGGCATGGAGGTGCAACAGTCGGGCCAAGCTCTGGTAGGACAACGGCTTCGACGGTTGTCACACGGTTCTGTGCCGCCGATGTATGGTGGCTTTCTACCACAGAGTGCCGCATGAATGCGACGGGCGTAGAATTTACGCCACATCGATGTCCGAGTCGGCAACGAATCACGGGTGCGCCGTGCGTTCGGCAGACCGCTTGCATCATAGTGGGCGAAGCAGCGCCCTGATTGGGGCGCCTCCGCGGTGCGCGAGATCATTCAAATCATTCACCTGCAACGTGTTAGGCAGTGATTTGTGGGATCGATGCGCCACGACGCATCCGAAGGATCTGCGGCTTGCTGTGACAATTCTGTTGCATTGATGCATCAGTTGTACTGTCGACCATGAATTGGAGCAAGATGGTGACTCCCAGCAGCGCAGCGAGTGGACCGGAGATTCCGGGCGGCCTCGTGCTCGTCGCGAATGATCATGAGTGGACGGCGCGTTCGGTGGAGACCATCCTCGTTGCGGCTGGCTATCGGGTTGTCCGGACCTTCACCGCGGCGGAGACGCTCGAGGTGGCACGGCGGCGGCTCCCGCACGCGTTCATCCTCGACCATCAGTTGCCCGACTTCAGTGGCCTGGAGCTCTGTCGTCAGATCCGTCAGGATCCGCGCTTCGGCGCCTCGACGCCGGTGATCATCACGACCGCGGGGCCCTCCGGCCGGACCCAGCGTCTGGCCGCCTACGAGGCAGGGGCCTGGGAGTTCTACGGTCAACCGCTCGACGGCCAGGCGTTGCTCCACAAGGTGCGGGCGTATCTCGCCGCTCGCCGCGAAGTCCTCCGGGTGACGATGGCCGGTCTGCTCGATCCTGAGACAATGCTGTATAGCCGGCTCGGACTGGCTCGCCGGACGGCGGAGCTGGCGTCGGATGCCCAGCGCCGTGGGGAGGGGATCGCGTGCGTCGCGATGACGGTGGGCGATGGCCCGGCCGACCGAGAGCTGACGCAACGCATTGGTGAGATGCTCACCCGGACCGCGCGCACCGCCGACGCCAAGGGCCGATTGGGACCCAACAGTTTCGCGGTGATCGGCGCCACCGATGCGACCGGTGCCGCCAAGCTGGCCCGGCGCCTCGAAGTGGCGATGGCCGAGGTGCACCCGACACTCCGCATGGTGGTGAATGTGCCGGAGCTCGCGACCCTCAAGGAGCTCGATGCCGCGGTGTTGCTCGAGCGGACGTCGTCGGAGTTGGCGGCGTAGACGAGAAGCGAGAAGCGGGAGGCGCGACGCGTGAAGCGAGGAATGCAAGAAGGGCCGGTCCCCAGATTGGGAGCCGGCCCTTCCTACACGCACGCGTCACGCTTCTCGCCTCTCGCTTCACGAGCTATGTGATCGTCGCCGGCAACTGCACCAGCTCCTCATCCTCCTCGGTCGTGCCGTACGAGTAGTTGTACGCGTAGTACTTGTACTCGTCCATCGAGGTGTTCACGTCGTTGAGCACGGCGCCGACGAGTCGGATCGGCAGTCGATCGATGATCTGCAGCTTCGCCTCCGCGAGATCGCGTTCGGTCGAGCCGGCACGGACCACCAGCATCAGGTTGCCGCTGACGGTGCCGAGCACGAACGGATCGATGCCGGCCGCGAGGGGAGGCGAGTCGATGATGATCACTTCATACTTCAGTCGCAGCGCGGCGTGCAACTCGTGCATCTTGCGCGAGCCCATGAGCTCGGGCGCATTGCGGTGTCGGCTCCCGGCCGGCATCAAGGTGAGCTTCGGGTGCGATGTGGTGCGGATCGCACCGGTCCACTCGAGATCACCGGCGAGGTGATCGAGCAACCCGGGACGTCGCTGCGTGCCGAAGGTGCGATGCAGTTCACCCCGGCGCGTGTCGCCATCGATCAGGAGCGTCTTGTAGCCGGCCTCGGCGAATGACAGTGCCAGGTTCGAAGAGATCAACGACTTGCCGTCACCAGGCATCGGCGAGGTGACGGTCATCGAGATGCTGCCGCTCTCGGGGAAGACATGGCTCAGGTTGAGGCGGATGGTGCGGAATGCCTCCACCACCTGGGCGGCCTCCTCGGCGGACGCGCCCTTCCCCTTGGCGCGGCGGATCTCGGGGACCACTCCGAGGATGCTGAGCCCGAGTCCCTTGGTGACCTGGTCGGCGTAGCGGAAGCGCCCGTCGAGCAGGTCAAGCATGAAGGC
>JBBSPX010000191.1:0-4226 GCA_038258395.1 Gemmatimonadales bacterium
TCATCACGATCACGGTGTTCTTGAAGTCGACCACTCGGCCTTGGGCATCGGTCAACCGACCTTCGTCCAGGATCTGCAGCAGTGAGTTGAAGATGTCCGGGTGAGCCTTCTCCACCTCGTCGAACAGCACCACACTGAACGGCTTGCGTCGCACCTTCTCCGTGAGTTGGCCGCCCTCCTCGTAGCCGACATAGCCGGGCGGGGAACCGAACAGCCGCGACGCGGTGTGCTTTTCGGAGTACTCACTCATGTCCAACTGGATGAGGGCGTCTTCGTCGCCGAACAAGAACTCGGTCAGCGCCTTGGTCAGTTCGGTCTTGCCGACTCCGGACGGTCCCGCGAAGATGAACGAGCCACTGGGTCGCTTCGGATCCTTCAGACCGGCACGGGTGCGCCGGATCGAGCGGGACAACGCCCGGACCGCGTCGTGCTGACCGATGTAGCGCTTCCCGAGCTCGTCCTCCATCCGGAGCAGCCGGGCCGACTCCTCCTCCGTGAGCTTGAACACCGGGATGCCGGTCGCGGTGGAGAGCACCTCGGCGATGATCTCCTCGTCCACCTCGGCGACCACGTCGAGGTCTCCGGCCTTCCATTGCGCCTCGCGTTCGGAGCGGGCCGCCAACAACTTCTTCTCATCGTCGCGAAGACCCGCGGCGCGCTCGAAGTCCTGGGCGTCGATGGCCGCCTCCTTCTGCAGTCGAACGGCGGCCACCTTCTCATCGAACTCCCGCAGGTCAGGCGGGGCGGTCATCCGACGGATCCTCAAACGTGCACCGGCCTCGTCGATCAGGTCGATCGCCTTGTCCGGCAGGAACCGATCGGAGATGTAGCGGTCGGCCATCTGGGCGGCAGCCACCAGCGCCTGATCGGTGATCGTGATCCGGTGGTGCGCCTCGTAGCGATCGCGCAGCCCGCGCAGGTTGTCGTTGGTGTGCGCGATCGACGGCTCCGCCACCTGGATCGGCTGGAACCGGCGCTCGAGAGCGGCGTCCTTCTCGACGTACTTGCGGTACTCGTCGAGCGTGGTCGCGCCGATGGTCTGCAGCTCGCCGCGCGCCAGCATCGGCTTTAGGATGCTCGCCGCGTCGATGGCGCCTTCGGCGGCTCCCGCACCCACCAGGGTGTGGATCTCGTCGATGAACAAGATCACGTCTCCGCGGGTGCGAATCTCTTTGAGCACCTTCTTCAGCCGCTCCTCGAAGTCACCGCGGTAGCGAGAGCCAGCGACCAGGGCGCCGAGATCGAGGGTGTAGATGTGTTTGTCGCGCAGCGTCTCGGGCACGTCGCCACGGACGATGGCCTGCGACAGACCCTCGACGACGGCAGTCTTTCCCACACCGGGCTCACCGATCAGCACCGGATTGTTCTTCGTGCGACGGGAAAGGACCGTCATGACCCGCTCGATTTCGGTTTCCCGACCGATGACCGGGTCCAGCTTGTTCTCCCGCGCAGCCTGAGTGAGGTTGCGACCGAATTGGTCGAGCACCATCGACGACGAGGGAGTGCTGCCGGACTCGGGCGCGCCCGACGTCGCCGATTCCTTGCCCTGGAATCCACTGAGCAACTGCAGAACCTGATTACGGACCCGGTTGAGATCGGCGCCCAACTTCACCAACACCTGCGCAGCCACGCCTTCACCCTCGCGAATCAGACCGAGCAGGATGTGCTCGGTGCCGATGTAGGAGTGGTTGATCTGCAACGCCTCACGAAGGCTCAGTTCGAGCACCTTCTTGGCACGCGGAGTGAAAGGGATGTGTCCGCTCGGGCTTTGCTGACCGTGGCCGATGATCTCCTCGACCTTTTGCCGAACCGCTTCCAGCGAAATGCCGAGGGATTCCAAGGCCTTCGCCGCGACGCCCTCGCCCTCATGGATGAGGCCGAGGAGAATGTGTTCGGTGCCGATGTAGTTGTGGTTCAGCATCCGAGCCTCTTCTTGGGCCAAGACGACCACTCGACGGGCTCGGTCGGTAAACCGTTCGAACATGTGATTGCTCCTCGCTGGCGACACCGCGTCGCGCCGCGCTGGCGCTGCGCCGATGTCGCTGGTTTCACTGTAGTAGCCGCCGCACTGGTGATCGCCGAGCAGATCGCCGCCGGATCACAGCGAGGCACCCCGTACAACACGAAATGCGCCCCGGACGAACGTGGTGTTCGCCCAGGGCGCAATCGCGTCCTCCGCCACGAGTCAGCGGTGAGCCTCCTCGTATGCCTCTCGGATCTCGCTGGAGACCCGCCCTCGAGTGCTCACCTCATAACCCTGTTCCTGCGCCCAGGCCCTGACGTCGCTGGTCGAGGAGCCCGCCCCATTGGCAGTCGCAGCGGTCTTGGTCGAGGCACGCCGACGCCGACCCCCGACCCGCCGGGCATGGGCCACCCATGGCGCCAAAGTGTCACGCAGAGTTTCGGCGTTCTTCGCCGACAGATCGATTTCGTACTCGACTCCTTCGAGAGCGAAGGTGACCGTCTCGTCGGCATCGGAGCCGTCGAAATCATCCTCGAGAATCACCTGTACGCGCTGAGCCATTAATCCTCCGATCGAACAAAAATCGCTGGAGCGGGATCGCTTCGAGGAAAAAGATTACCCTAAGAAGACGGCATTCAGTGGCAGAAATCCAGCGCGAAATCCAGAATCGGCGCGGAATGTGTGATGGCCCCGACGGCGACGAATTGGACTCCGGTTGCCGCGATGGCGGCTGCGCTAGCCACGGCGAGTCCACCACTGGCTTCAAACGTGGCGATAGCACCGAGTTCGGCGACCACTGCGGCCATGTCTTCGGCACTCATGTTGTCCAACAAGACGTCTACCGCTCCGGCCGAAACGACCTCTTGGGCCTGCTCGATGGAGTCCACCTCGACTTGGACGGGAATATCGGGAAATTGTGCTACCACGGCGCGAAACGCCGGCACGACCCCACCCGCCGCGACGACATGATTGTCTTTGATCAATGCCGCGTCGGCCAAAGACATCCGGTGGTTGACCCCACCGCCGACTCGGACGGCGTACTTTTGCAGCATGCGCAGGCCCGGCACTGTCTTGCGGGAATCCCGGACCCGGGTCGCACTTGCGGCGAGCGCGTCCACCCACGTCGCGGTCGCTGTCGCCGCACCGGAGATCATCGTCAGCAGGTTGAGCGCCACGCGCTCGCCCCTCAGCAGCGCCCTGGTGTTCCCCCGGATCCGCAGCACGACATCGCCAGGCGTCACGTCGGCCCCGTCATCCATGAGCATCTCGATCTCGACCGGTCCCTCCTCCGCGCAGACCAGGGCGAGGACGTAGGCGGCCACCGGGCCGCCCGCCAGACGGCCGGCAGCACGGGCGACGATCTCAGCAACCGACCGGGCCTGGTCGGGAACGGTCGCCACGGAGGTGACGTCCACGCCGCGTCCGGTGCCCGGCAAGAGCACCCCGTGTCCACCGAGGTCCTCCGACAAGGCGATCACCACGATGGGTTCCACGCCTTCCAGTGCCAGCCCGTGCTGCCGCAACGCGTCGACGGCTTCGTGGACAGATTCGATCTTGTTCATCAAGCAACTGCCCCGCACGACCGGACTGCCTGATCGCCGACGTCGTCGCCCACGGCCACGAACCGTCGCCGAAGGCGCGGCTGTCCACCACCGGAAAGCTCGAGTTCGAGCAGCAGGTGACCCGACCACTCGTCTCGTCGACCGTCGATGTCGTCGCGCCAGTGCGCGCCGCGAGACTCCTCCCGGGTGCGAGCCGCGATGACGATGGCGGTGGCAACGGTCAACAGGTTGGTTGCCTCCCAGGTCGCCACACCCGGACGCGAGGAGCCGTTCTTCGTCAGCCTCACCAGATCGGCGGCGCAACGATCGAGGCCGGCGGCATCACGAAGTCCGCCGGCGTCGCGGCTCATCGACTTCTGCATGGCGGGCACCACCTTGTGGTCGACGAGACCCGGACGGCGATGGTCGAAAGCCGCGGTTCGCAAAGGCGGCGGATCGGCCAGCAGCCGAGCTGCGATCCGGCGGGCGAAGACGAGCCCTTCCAGCAGGGAGTTCGACGCCAGCCGATTGGCGCCGTGCACTCCCGACGAGGCCGCTTCTCCACAGCAGTAGAGGCCGGCCAAGGATGTGGACCCGTCCAGATCGGTCTCGATCCCGCCGCAGAAGTAGTGACAGGCCGGAGAGACCGGGATCAGGTCGACGACCGGGTCGATCCCGGCGCGCCGGCAGCTGTGCAGGATGGTCGGGAAGCGAACCCGCCA
>JBBSPX010000192.1:0-4176 GCA_038258395.1 Gemmatimonadales bacterium
ACGGCACCGTCGCCCTCGTCGGCAAACCGAATACCGGCAAATCGTCGCTCCTGAATGCGATCGTCGGCACCCCGCTGTCGATGGTCTCCCCCAAGGCGCAAGCGACCCGGATGCCCGTCACCGGGATCCATACCACCGAGTCGGCCCAATGTGTCCTCCTCGACCTCCCGGGCCTCCTCGACCCCGCCTACGCCCTGCAACGCTCGCTCAGGATGATGGCACTCGAGGGTCTGCTGAGCGCCGATCTCCTCCTCCAGCTCCATCCCGCGCCCGAGGCTCCCGCGCCCGAGCTCGCCTCGATCATCCCGGAGCTGGCAGGTCAGCAACTCCCCTCGAGCCTCCTGGTCTACACCAAGTCCGACCTGATCTCCTCCGAGAAGCGCGCAGCGCTCGCGGCAACGGGCGCAATCGTGGTGTCCACCGAGCACCCCGATTCCATCGTCGCCCTGATCAGCCGCGCAGGCGAGTTGCTCCCCCCCGGGGCGTTCCGCCACGATCCCGAGGACATTGGTACGCAGCCGGTCCGGTTCTTCGTCGGCGAATACCTTCGCGAGGCGGCCTTCAACCTGCTCGAGGATGAGGTCCCCTACGCCGTCACAGCCGTGGTCGAAGAGTTCCGAGAGGGCAGCTCCCCCGTGTACATTCGTGCAACATTGTTCGTGGAACGCGAGTCGCAGAAGGGGATCGTGATCGGCAAGGGCGGCAAGGTGCTCCGGGACATCGGCACCCACGCCCGCCACCGCCTCGAGACCCTGCTCCAGGAGCGCGTCTACCTCGAGACCAGGGTCAAGGTGTTGCCGAACTGGCGACGGCAACGCGGAGCACTCACCCGATTCGGATTTCCCCTCCCACCAGACGAGACTACCTAGGTGCCTGTGGCCCCCGATCTCCTCGACCTGCTGGTCTGCCCGAAGTGCAAGGGCGACCTCGACTACCATGCAACTCCCGAGGAATCCCTCGATTGCCACCGCTGTCAGCTCCGGTACCAGGTCGAGGATGACATCCCGATCATGCTGATCGACGAAGCCCAACCCCTCGCCTGATCGATGACGACACTCGAGACACTGCGTGAGGCGGCCGCAGGGCATGCGGCAGAACTCTCCGCCGACTTCGTCGGCACCGAACACTTGTTCCTCGCCTGGCTGACCACCGATACCGGTCCTATCGCGGACGCGATGAGTGCGGCGGGCCTGACTGGAGAGAGCTTCCGGGAGGTGATGGCCAAGGGACGGAAAGGTCGCGGCCGCGGTCGACCCCCAACCGGGGCCGGTGACGGTGGCCTCAGCTCCCATGCCCAGCGAGTCCTCGATGCGGCAACCGAGCGTGCCACCGGGGCCGGGCGTGACGAGGCAACGGCCGAGGATCTGGTCTTGGCCATGGTCCACGAACCGCGTGGTGCCATCGCACGTGCCCTGGCCGAGTTCGATATCAAGCCGTCTCGCCTGAAGGCGGTGGCTTCCGACCGCCCCCTGCGCGGCCGGGGCCGACGTACCGCTCCCGACCCCACACCAGGTCCCGACAGTGAGCCGGCTCCGCCACCCGCCGCCGAGCCCAAGCCTGGGCGTCGAACGTCGCAGCGTGAACGCCAGGCCCCGCAGGACCCAACTCCAGCCCCCAAGGCCTCGCGCCCGGCGCGACAGGATCGCCCGCTCGCCACGGTGGCAGCCCATCCTGCTGAGCCCGTCCCGGATGCCGAGACCGACGATCCGGACCGTCGTGGTGCCCCGCTCGATATCGAGCGCGGTGGGGGCATCTCCTGGCTGACGCCTCTCTATCTCGCGATTCCGCTCGCGATCTGGCTCTACCTGTCGGATCAGGATCCGCTCTGGATCTTCATCGCCTCCGCTGCCGGCATGCTGCCGCTGGCCGGACTGATGGGGACCGCCACCGAGCAGCTCGCGGAACGGTCCGGTCCCGCCATCGGAGGATTGCTGAACGCCACGTTCGGCAATGCCGCCGAACTGATCATCGCCATCGCCGCGCTCCGTGCCGGCCTCGTCGACCTGGTCAAGGCCTCGATCACCGGGTCGATCCTCGGCAATCTCCTCCTGATCCTCGGCCTCTCGCTCGTGGCGGGCGGCCTCAAGCGCCCGCTGCTCCGGTTCAATCGGACCAATGCCGGCATGAGCGCCGCCATGCTGACCCTCGCGGTCGCCGGACTCATCTTCCCGACGCTCTTCCACTCGACCCATCCCGCGGCGGCGAGCGTCGTTGAGCTGCACTTCTCCGAGATTGTCGCCGGCATCCTGATCGCGACGTACCTCTTCTCGCTCCTCTTCGTGCTCCGGACACATCGCCCGCTCTTCGGCGGCGGACACCTCGAGGGCCATGACTTGTCGGGCACATGGTCCGTTCCCAAGGCGATCGGCTTCCTGGCACTCGCCACCGTCGGCGTCGCGGTGCTGTCGGAGACCCTCGTGCATGCCGTGGGGCCACTCACCGAGAGCGTGGGCATCTCCCAGGTCTTCCTCGGCCTGATCATCATCCCGATCATCGGCAATGCCGCCGAGCACGGGACCGCGGTGGTCGCGGCGAGGCGTGGGCATACCGATCTGGCGCTCCAGATTGCGCTGGGATCCAGCACGCAAATTGCGCTACTCGTTGCGCCAGCCCTGGTCTTCATCGGGGCGGCGATGGGTGTCTCCGGCATGAATCTCGTCTTCCCGTCGTTTGAAGTGGTGGGACTCGCGGCCGCGGTGCTCACGTCGGCGATGATCACGCTCGACGGCGAGTCGCACTGGTTCGAGGGCGTCCAACTGCTGGCGCTCTACGCGATGGTCGCCGCGGCGGTATGGTTCATCTGATTATGCGGACGCCGGGTGTCGGCGCCCGACGCATCTCCCTCACGTGGAGGAGTCGTGGCAATACGTCCGATCATCCTCTATAGCGGGAGCGCGGACCGCCCACCGCCCGAACTGATCGAGCGCTGGGCGGAATCGCGAGGATTCATCCTCGAGGCCTACGATCGGCCGGATGACGTCGAGGCACTCGTGCTGCGCGGCCGCGGTTCGATGGTGTTCGTCGATGACGCCCCTGGACGCCCCCCGGCGCTCGAGGTCGTTCGGCGGCTCAAGGCCGATCCGTTCACCGCGATCGTGCCGGTCACCGTCCTCGCCTCGACCCACGACGCGGTGTCCGTCGAGGAATGGTACCGAGCCGGGGCTGACGAAATCCTTTCGCCGCTCTTCGCCCCGACCGAACAGCGGGCGAGGCTCGACGCCCTTCGGGTGCGGACCGAACGCAACGTGGCGGTGCATCCCTCCACCCGTCTGCCAGGCACGACCGAGATCGAGCGCGAGATCCGGCGACGTCTGGAGGCCTCGGATCGGTTCGCCGTCTGCTACGCCGACCTCGATCACTTCAAGGAATTCAACGATCGGTACAGCTACTACGACGGCGACCGGGTGATCTTCCTGCTCTCACGGATTCTCCACGATGTGGTCCGCGGCCTGCTCGGATCCAATGGATTTGTCGGACACATCGGTGGCGACGACTTCATCTTCGTCGTGCCGTTTGAGGATCATGCGCCGGTGTGTGCCGAAATTGTGGCGGTCTTCGATGAACTCATTTCGCTGCAGTACAACGACCAGGATCGGCGTGCCGGTTACTTTTTCGGGAAGGATCGGCGCGGCCAGTTGCATCGGGTCCCGCTGATGACGCTCTCGATCGGGGTGGTGACCAACCAGCACCGCACGTTCTCTCACCCCGCCGAGGTGAGTGAACTGGCCACCGAGATGAAGAGCTATGCCAAATCGCTCCCGGGCTCGGTCTTCGTGGCCGATCGCCGTCGGAGCGATCACGAAACGCGGAGCGGTCCCGGTGGTAGTGACGCCCGCAGCCCATGAGGACTCCATGAACGTCACCTGTCCGCAGTGCTCGACCATCTTCCGAGTCGATCCCGCCAAGGTCCCCGAACGCGGCGTGCGTGCCCGCTGCTCGGTCTGCTCCGGGCTGATCGCGGTCAAGCGACCGTCGAGTCCGGCACAACCAGCCGAGATGTCTCCGGCCCCCGAGGTCAGGGTCGCGCCGCCGGCCGAACCGGTGGTCTCCGTCCCGGTCCCACGAGTCGAGCCGGAGAGGTCGGTGCCGGCACCTCCGCCGCCTCCCGTGCCACCCGAGCCGACCCGTCAGGCACCGCCGCCAGCGCCGCCAGCGGTGCCGCTGAGCGCCATGCCG
>JBBSPX010000193.1:0-4153 GCA_038258395.1 Gemmatimonadales bacterium
CTGGTCTTCGTGGTGGACACCCTCGAGCGCTACAACCTCAAGAGCGACATCCGGGTGGTGGCCGCCGGCAAGGTGATCACGGCGTTTGACATCTTCCACACCCTCGCGGTCGGTGCCGATCTCTGCTCATCGGCTCGCGGCATGATGCTCTCGCTCGGCTGTATCCAGGCGCTCGAATGTCATCTCAACACCTGTCCGACTGGGGTGGCGACCAACAACCCGCGACTCACCCGTGGTCTCGTGGTGGCCGACAAGTGGGCACGCGTCAAGAACTATCACCACGCGACCGTGAAGGACTTCCTCGACCTCGTGTCAGCGGCCGGGATCACCGACCTGGAACAGGTGGACCGCACCAAGCTCTACAAGCGGATCAGCCCGGAGTCGGTGCAACGGTTCGACGAGCTGCATCCGGCCGGGGGCCGGTAATTTTTTTAGGCGCGACCGTCAGGTCGCGCGGCAACGCGAGCAAGACCCCTGCCCCACCTGTCATTGCGAGGCGCAACGCGCCGAAGCAATCCGGTGCCGCGTTCCCTGGATGGCCACGAGATTGCTTCGCCCTTCCAGGGCTCGCAATGACGGAGGGTCATGTCACTTCCATCCCCAGATCCGCGCTCCGCACACTGTGCGTGAGCATCCCGGTGCTTATGAAGTCGACTCCGCTCCGCGCGTAAGCCGCCATGGTCTCGAGCGTGATGCCGCCGGTGGCCTCGAGCTCGATCGTCGGCCGCAGTCGTCGAGCAAGCACCACCCACTCCGCGACGGTCTCGGGCAATTGGTTGTCGATCAGGAGGCGTGTGGCACCGGCGCGGCACGCCTCCTCGAGTTGGTCGACCGATTCGACCTCGACCTCGAGTTCCCCGACCCCGCATTCCCGCGCAGCCGAGAGCGCCTCGGCCAGAGACCGACCACTCGCAGCCAATCCCTGCCAATGATTGTCCTTCACCATCACCGCCGTGGTGAGATCCAGTCGGTGCAATGCCCCCCCCCCTGACAGGACGGCACGCACCTCGAAGGCGCGGAGTCCCGGTGTGGTCTTTCGGGTATGCAGGATCCGGCAGCCGGTACCTGCGACCGCGTCGACACAACGCGCCGTCATTGTCGCGATGCCACACGCGCGTTGCAGCAGATTGAGCAACGGTCGCTCCGCGCGCAGCAGCCCCCGCAGGGATCCCTCGCACGTGCCGATCCCCTGCGGACGCTCGACGCGCTCGCCCTCACGCACGAGCCATTCGACCGCAGGGAGTCCCAACGCCGCGACCACCGCGTCGGCATAGGCCAGTCCCGCGACCACCATCGGTTCGCGTGCCTCGACCAGGCCCCGGCCCTGCTGGCCCTCGCCGATCGTGACACGTGACGTGATGTCGTCCGCGCCATCCTCCGCGAGTGCGACCGCCGCCACGCGCATCGCATCGCTCGCGAGGTCGCGGAGTCCGCCCGCCTCAATCACCCAAGGCCACCATCCGCTCGATGGCGCCCAATGCCCGACCACGGATTGGCTCGGGCACATCGATCTCGAACTGCATCTCGACCAGGGCGTCGTGCACGTCGATCAACGAGATCGTCTTCATGTAGGCGCACTCCGCAGCGCGGTCCGCCGGCACGAACCGCTTGCCAGGTGCCGCCTGCTGCATCCGATGAATGATCCCGGTCTCTGTCGCGATGATGAAGGTGTCGGCGGCCAGCTCGCGCGTGAGGTTGATCATTCCCTCCGTGCTCGCGATATGGATGCCCTCCGGCGGCAGATCACCATCGGCCATCCGGTAGAGCAACCGCGAGGCACAGCCGCACTCCGGGTGCACCAACACTTCACTGCCGGGATTCGCCGCCCGGGCGGCCTGCAGGTTGTCGATATCGATTCCCGCATGCACATGACACTCGCCCATCCAGACCTCGACCTTCCGGTCCGGGCGCATCCGCCGGACATGTGCGCCGAGGAACATGTCGGGCAGGAAGAGGATACCGCGGTCGGCGGGAATCGCGTCGATCACCGCGAGGACATTGCCGCTGGTGCAGCAGTAGTCGAGTTCGGCCTTCACCGCGGCTGTGGTGTTGACATAGCCGACGGCGACGTAGTCCGGGAATTGCCGCCGCCAGCCGCGCACCTCCTCGGCGGTGATCGTATCGGCGAGCGAACAGCCGGCCGCGAGATTCGGCAACAGCACCGTCTTCTCGGGTGACAGCACCTTGGCCGTCTCGGCCATGAAGTGGACGCCGCAGAAGACGATCACGTCCTCCTCGACAATTGCCGCACGGCGAGAGAGTCCGAGCGAGTCGCCGACGAAGTGCGCCACGTCCTGCACCTCGGGACGCTGATAGTTGTGCGCGAGAATGGTCGCGTTGCGTTCCTCGGCGAGCCGACGGATCTCCGCCTGGAGCGCCGGGATGGCTGCCTCGTCGTAGGGATGCTGGTCGATTACCGGAAGTTGCTGCGTCACGTCGTCCCCCTCGTCTTCGGATTCGGGAAATCGGCCCGTCGGTGGCCTCCCCGCGATTCACGTCGTCCCCTCGCCGCGCGCGCAATGAGTGCCGCGACCCGGAGCTGATCGGTGGTGTGCCACGCCCCCGAGGGCGCGCGTGCGAGCAGATCGGCCAATGCGATCTCCGCCTCCGCCAATCCCGGCTCGGTTCGGACCACACCAACTTCCCGGGTGAGAATCGAGCGCATCCGGGCCAACAGTGCAACCGCCTCGGGGAGCAGATCGGTTCCCGAGTCGAGGTCGCTGGTGGCCGGCGACATCGAGGCAGGCGGCCTGGGGCTCTGCTCCAGATCCCGATCGATCTCGTGACCGGCGCGATCGGCGAAGACCAGCCCCTCGAGCAAGGAGTTGGATGCCAGACGATTGGCACCATGCACGCCGGTGTTGGCGCACTCACCCACGGCGTAAAGGCCAGGCACCGAACTCCGTCCTGCCAGGTCGGTCCGGATGCCTCCCATGGCGTAGTGCATCGCGGGGGCGATCGGGATGAGGTCACGCGCGAGCGAGAGGTTGTGCACCGCGAGCAACGCCGAGACACCGGGGAACTCCTGCTCGACATCGGGGAGGTGCCGGGCATCGAGCCAGGCGTCCTTCCGGAAGGCTCGGATGGCCACGGCGCGTGCCACGACATCGCGCGGCGCCAGCTCGCCCCGCGGATCGATGTCGATCATGAATCGCTCACCGCGACCGTTGACGAGCCAGGCGCCCTTGCCACGCAATGCCTCGGTGAGCAGTGGTGCCGGATTGATGCCGGGCACCCGGAGTGCCGTCGGATGAAACTGCAGGAACTCCAGATGCCCGAGCTCAGCCCCCGCCGCGTGCGCGAGCGCCCAGCCGTCGCCGGTGGCGACCGACGGGTTGGTTGTGACCTCGAACAACTGTCCGACGCCACCGGTCGCGAGCACGACCGCTGGTGCACTCACCGCGAACGGTTCGCCACCGTCGTCGAGCAGGATGGCGCCGACCACGCGATCGTGGTGACGCACGAGTCGTCGCACCGTGGTGCGCTGCAGCAGCTCGATCTGCGGATCGGCGAGCACCACACGCGAAAGTGCTTCGACCAGTGCGGCACCGGTGCGGTCGCCTTCGGCATGGATGATACGGGGCCGTGAGTGCGCGGCTTCGAGTCCGAAGCGGAGATGGCCGTCGGCGTCGCGATCGAATGCCGCCCCGAGTTCGAGCAGTTCGCGGACGCGTGCCGGGCCTTCGTTGACGAGGACATCGACGGCGAGCGGATCGGCGAGCCCGTCGCTCGCGGCGATGGTGTCCGCGGCATGGAGGGCCGGCGAATCGCCCTCGTCCATCGCGACGGCGATACCACCTTGGGCCCAGGCGGTATTGGAATCCTGGAGGGTCGCCTTGGTGACAAGCAGGACCCGGTGGCCCTCGGAGGCGAGTCGCCACGCGGTCCAGAGGCCGGCGATGCCGGTGCCGATGACGAGCGGGCGATCGGTGGTGGTCACGACTTCAAAATAAGCGCGGCCTGACGGTCGCGCCTAAGGCGGGCACGCGCTTAGGCGCGTGCCCGCTTCACCGCCTCGGTCAGCGCCGGCATCACCTCGAACAGGTCGCCGACGATCCCGTAGTCCGCGACCTTGAAGATCGGTGCGTCCTTGTCGCGGTTGATCGCGACAATGGTTCGGGCGGTCCGCATGCCCGCGAGGTGCTGAATGGCA
>JBBSPX010000194.1:0-4077 GCA_038258395.1 Gemmatimonadales bacterium
ACTCCCCCCCCCCCGACTCCACCACTCGCGCCCGGCATCGTCCCGACCCGGTCGTAGTGGGCGCGCTTGTCGGGATCGGCGAGCACCTGATACGCCTCACTGATCTCCTTGAACTTCGCCTCGGCCTCGGACGTGTCGTTCCGGTCGGGATGGAACTCCATCGCCAGCTTGCGATAGGCCTTCTTGATATCGGCCTCGGTGGCGTCCCGGAACACCCCGAGGGTCTGGTAGAGATCACTCTCACTCACTGCAACAACCCTTCCACGAGTCGGCCGGTGTGTTCCACCAGGCCAAGGATCTTGTCATAGGGCATCCGAGTCGGACCAAGGACGCCGATCACGCCGGTGGCTCCGGCGCGACGATAGGTGCTGGTGACGAGGGTGAAGCCCGCCAAGCCGGGATCGCCGTGCTCCGCCCCAATGGTCACCACCAGCCCGCCGCGACGCCGCTCTGCGAGCGCTTCGCGGAGCGCGTCACGGCGCTCGGTCAGCGTCAGCAGGCCGCGCATCTGTTCACTTGAGGCAAACTCCGGTTGCTCGATCAGCACGCTCGCGCTGCCGAAGAGGACACTGTCGCCCTGCTCCGGTATATCAAGCAGCCCCTCGCCCTCGGCGATGACGATGTCGAGCAACTCGCGCGTGGTGCCCTCGCCGACGTCGCGCAGTCGTTCGGCGAGCGTCTGGCGAATCTCGCGAATGGTGCGACCACCGAGCCGCTCGTTGAGGAGCCGCTGCACTTCTTCGACCTGCGTCGGCACCACGGTGACTGGCACCCGCACATAAAGCGTGCGCAGCGCACCGCTCCGCAGGTTGAACACCATCAGCAATCGATCACTCGCCACCGGGACCAAGTCGAACCGCTCAAGCACGATCTCCTCGAGAGCGGGGGCCACGGCGACACCGAGTTCCTGGGTGAGGATCCCGAGCACCTGCGCGGCACGGTGCAGCAGCTCTTCCGTGGCCCGTGACGCAGAGCCCAGTTCGACCTCGAGTGTCTCGAGGTGGCGATCATCTGGGGGAGTGCGGCGCACGATCGCATCCACATAAAGGCGGTACGCCCGATCGGTCGGTATCCTGCCGGCCGAGGTGTGCGCCTGGAAGAGAAAGCCCTTCGACTCCAGGTCGCTCATCGTCGACCGGATCGAGGCAGGCGACAGCCCGAGCTGGGACCGTCGAGCAACGGTCTGGCTCCCCGCCGGCTCGGCGGTGCTGATATACGTCTCGATCACCGCCTCGAGCACCTGTCGCTCGCGGCCGCTCAACGACTCAAGTTCTGCCATTCCTGAAAGTTAGGACCCCCCGACCCCGGCCACCAGCGCATCGAGCCGGAGCCACCCCTCCGCAGTCAGCCGAATCCGGTCGCCCTGGCGGGTCGCCCAGCCGGCGCCAAGCCACGAAGCGACCTGCGAGGCTGGCAGCTGCCGGGCTGGCAACCCGCCAATGGTCCGGAGCCCGAGATAGACCGATTCCAGCGCGATCTGCGCGTCCGAAAGGGCCTCGACGCCCTCGGTGGTACTTCGTCCACCAATGATTGCTCGCTCCCAAGCCGCCCAATCCCGGATGTGCCAGCGACGGCTGCCCCCCAGAAACGAGTGTGCTCCCGGGCCTAACCCAAGAAAGTCGACCCCGGACCAGTAGGCGCTGTTGTGAACGGCCCGGCGGCCCGGCAGACCGGCGTTGGAGACTTCGTAGTGCTCGAACCCCGACTCGGCCAGCCGCTGATGCGCCAGCAGGTATTCCGCTGCGTACCGCTCATCGGTCGCGAGAATCGTCTCGCCCCGCGCGCTCCAACGGCCGAGTGGCGTGGCGGGTTCGACCGTGAGGCCATAGAGCGAGAGGTGATCGGGTCGGAGCGCCAGCGTCAGCTCGAGGTCGCGTGACCAGTCGCGATGCAGCTCATAGGGCAGCGCGAAGATCAGGTCCAGCGAGAGATTCTCGAATCCCGCTTCGCGCAGCATGGCCACCGCGCCCTGCACCTGATCTGCCGTGTGCGTCCGGTGCATCCAGGTGAGCACAGCCGGATCGTGTGATTGCACGCCGAGCGAGACGCGGTTGATGCCCGCCGCGCGCCACGCCAAGGCCGCGGTCATCGTCACATCATCGGGATTGACCTCGATGGTGACTTCCGCATTGTCAGCAAGCGGCACGTCGTCGGTGATGGAATGGATGAGCGATGCGAGGGCGATCGGATCCAGCCGTGACGGCGTGCCTCCCCCGAGGTAGAGGGTCTTGAGCTCGCTCCAACCCGCCACCGGCGAGTCGGTCCGGTATCCTCCCCATTCGGAGAGGGCCGCCTCGACGTAGCGGGCACGCGGCACCTCGCGCCGCACCGCGATCGCGAAGTCGCAGTACGAGCAGCGCCGCGCACAGAACGGGATGTGGATGTAGAGGTGCATGTCTGCAATATCGGCCTACCGGACGCTGCGCCGAAACATCGCGCCCGGCAGTTGCTCGGCGAGCCCCCCGAGTTCGAGGCCGAGGAGGACGCCGAGCAGCGTCCCGATGGGGAAACCGACCTTGAGGGCGAGTTCATCGACATGCTGCGTCTCGACCGTGAGCACGTCGAACACGCGCGCCTCCTCGGGCGAGAGCGTGCAGGGCGGCGTCAGCGGTTCGGGAACGCCGGGCGCCAACCCAAGCAGAGCAGGAAGCTCTTCGACCGAGAGGATCGGCGTGGCACCGTCGCGGACCAATCGATTGGTTCCGACCGAAGTCGGCGACGTGATGGGCCCGGGAACGGCGAGCACGTCCCTGCCCTGCTCCAGCGCACACTCCACCGTGATCAGGGTGCCCGATCCCACCGCGGCCTCGACCACCACCAGTGCCCGTGAGAGACCGCTGATGATCCGATTGCGTCGCGGGAAGGATCCCTGGCTCGGGCGCTCCCCCGGAGGGTGTTCCGAAATCAGCAAGCCCTCTTCCCGGACCCGTCGATACAACTCCCGATTGCGCGCCGGATAGATCACATCGACTCCCGCCCCGAGGACGCCGATGGTGGCGCCTCCGGCATCGAGCGCAGCCGCTTGCGCCACGGCGTCCAGCCCGCGTGCCATCCCACTCACCACCACGACGCCAGCGCGGACCGCCTGCTCGGCGAGACGGGCCGCGAGGTCGGCGCCGTAGCGGGTATGTGAGCGGCTGCCGATGATTGCTACCGCCGGCATGCTCAGCAGCTCAAGGCGTCCGGCGGCGAAGAGGATCGGTGGTGGATCGGGGATCGAACGGAGTGCCGCAGGGTATTCAGGATCGGGCGGGACCAGGACCTCCTGCCCTGCCTCGCGCGCCCGTTCGAGCATTGATTCGGCCTCGTCGCGGGAACCGCGCTGCAGCAAACGAGCGAGCCGCGTGGAAATCTGATCGACATGGGTAAGGGCAACGCGTGGCGCATCGAGCACCTCGACGGCGGTGCCGAACCGTTGCAGCAGGTTGGCGAGGCGACGGCTGCCGAGCCCGGGGGTGGTGGCGAGCTGCAACCACGCCGCGCGCTCAAGCGGGTCAGTCGTGTCCCGGGTCGGTCTCTCCCCAGTCGAGGTCCCAGTCATCATCGCTGTTGTCATTCGGCTTGCTGGGCTCCGGATTGGGATCGTCGTCGGCACGCGCCTGCTGGACAATCGTCCAGAGCGATTCTTGCAATTCGTCGAGCCCGGTTCTCGCCGCAGACGAGATCGCTAGCGTGGCAATCGCGCCATGCGTGTTGATCTCCGGCAACGGGTCGCCGTCGGGCATCAGGTCGCGCTTGCTGAACACGACCAGGAACGGCTTGGTCGCCAGTTCGGCGGAGTGCGAGGCCACCTCCCGCCGGAGCTGCGCCAGCACGGCGTCGGGATCTTCGGCATCGAGCGGAACCAGGTATAGCAGGACGCGGGTCCGTTCGATGTGCTGCAGGAAGGTGAGCCCGAGTCCCTTCCCCTCGTGCGCGCCCTCGATGATGCCCGGAATGTCGGCGACCACGAACGTGCGCGAGCCGCTCAGGGCGACCACACCGAGGTTCGGTTCGAGTGTTGTGAAGGGATAGTCGGCGATCTTCGGACGCGCGGCACTGATCACCGACAGGAGGGTACTTTTTCCCGCATTCGGC
>JBBSPX010000195.1:0-4009 GCA_038258395.1 Gemmatimonadales bacterium
CAACGACGGCATGTTGTACCGCGCCATCAGATGGGCGACTTCCTCCTGGTCGACCTCCGCCCCGACCCGGATGTCCGCATCTTCCATCGCGTCGCGGACCAGACGCCCTGGCGGAGAGACCACCAGGCGCTTGAAGGACAGCGCGCCGACCAGGCGACGCGCCGTATCGACGACGAAGATCTCGGTCACGTCTTCGACATCCTCGGCCTGCCGACGCACCGCTTCGAGGGCCAGCGCCACGGTATCGAGATCGGTGACAGTGACCAGATGCGTGGTCATCAGACCGCCCGCGGTTTCCTCGTCGTATCGCAGCAAACGATCGACATCGGCGCGATCGGCCACCTCGGCAAGGATGCGCTCTTGCTGCTCCGGCTCCATTTCGCCGAGGATATCCGCGGCATCGTCGTCCTCGAGCTCCTCGACGATGTCGGCCGCCTGCCCCGGATCCAGCGCCGCCAAGGTCTCCTCGGCGCGACCATCCTCGGGCATCTCGATGAGCGCCTGGGAGGAGAGCTCGACCGGAAGCACACGAACAAGCGCAATCCGTTCGTCATCGTCCAGTGCGGCAAGGATGTCACCGAGGTCGGCCGGCTCCAGATCCCACGCCCGCTCAATGAATGCGTCGGTATGTCCGGAACGTACCAGTCGGACGAGCTCGTCCTGCCGTACGTCGTGCGCGCGGCTCACTCCGTGCCTCGGTCCAGATCGACTCGGCCAGGCACCCCGCGCCGCACGAGCAACCGGTCGATCCGTGAGGGCGTGGCGGCCAGTACGTCGACATCGAGATCATCGAGCCGGAAGCGTTCGCCGGTCACCGGAATGCGTCCCAGGCGCTCGACCAATCGCCCGGCGAACGAGGTGGTATTCCGACCGCCGAGGCTGAGATGAAATCGCTCGGCCACCTCGCCAACCGTGGTTGCACCGTCGCACTCGACCAGCTCGGTCTGATCCTCGGGTGGCATGACCTCGGCATCATCCTCATCAGAAATTTCGCCAACCAATGCTTCGAGGAGATCCTCGAGGGTCACGATGCCCGAGGTGCCGCCAAATTCGTCCAGCACCACGGCGAAATGACGCCGCTCACGCTGCATGTCGAGGAGGACATCGGCTGCGGCACGACTCTCGGGCGCATGGGCGATCGGTCGGACGGGCAACGGGTCATCGGGCGAGACCTTGAACAGGTCGAACGCGTGGACCATGCCAACCAATTCGTCGAGTGAGTCGCGATACATCGGCAGACGCGTGTACCCGCTCTCGGCGAAGGTGGCGAGCACGTCGGCGTGACTGGCGCGTTCCGAGACGGCCACGACGTCGGTGCGCGGCGTCATCACCTCGCGGACGGGACGCTCGGCGAAGGTCATCACGCCGCCCACGAGGGCAATCTCCTCCCCCGAACCCAGTCCACTCGCCGTCCCCTCACGCGCCAACGCGCGAACATCCTCACTCAGGGCATGCCGCCCGCCGGGGAGGACGATACGGAGGGCCAGGCGCATCAACCTGAGCAGCGGCGCGACGATCGCCGCGACGCGATCCGCACGCGGCTCGGTCAACCACCTGGGGAGAAGCGAGCCGCCGAGCAGTGTGGCCGGCAGGAACAGGAAGAGCAGGAGCAGCCCCAGCTCGGGGAACGACGCGCTGCTGAAGATGCCGGGCATCGCAATCCCGATGAGCACGACACCGAGTGAGAGCACGGCCATCGCGGTCACCACGAGCCGATCGATCTCCGCGAACCACTCAAACGACTCGACGGCACCGCGGAGTCGCCGGGAGATCGCCTCAGCGAGAGTGTGGCGCGCCGAGGTCACGAGGGCGGCCGTTCCGGCACTCCCAAGCACCGCGAGAGCCAGACCAACCAAAAGGATCACCCAGCTCATGCGTTGTCCCCAGCTTCCTTGGGCCCGGTGGGCCAGACCGTCACTCGCCGCACCCGCCGCCGGATCACCAACTCAACAGTGAAACGCCAGTCGTCCAGGACGAAACGTTCCCCTGCGCGCGGCACATGCCCCAACTCCGAGAGCGCGAGGCCCCCGACCGTCGCCACATCCTCACGGTCGAACTCATGTTCGAGCTCGGCTTCGAGATCCGCCAAGGCTACCCCACCCTGCACCGTGAAATGCCCGTCCGCATGTCGTTCGAGCGGGGCGACTTCGTCGACATCGTACTCATCCTGGATCTCGCCGACGATCTGCTCGAGGATATCCTCCAACGTGACGATCCCCGCCGTGCCGCCATACTCGTCGACCACGACAACGATGTGACCGGGACCGCGCTGGAAGTCACGCAACTGGCGCTCGAGCGTCTTCCCCTCCGGCACGAATGCCGCCGGTCGTATCGAATCTTGCCACGGATCGCGGTGCGCGATGTCGCCGGCCAACCGCGTCAGCACATCCTTGGCGTAGATCACCCCGGCCACCGCATCGGCATGTCCGTCGGTCACGAGCAGTCGCGCATGCTCACTGTTTCGGAGCGTATGAATCACTTCCTCGTCCGTCGCGTGGACCCCAACCGCGACAATGTCAATGCGTGGCGTCATCACCTCCGCCACGGTCATCTCCTTCAGGGAGAAGACACCCATCGCCATGTCGTGGGTCGCCTCGGACCGTGTCTCGGTCTCGGCGCTCACGCTGTGGCGTCCGCCTTGATCGAGCTGACGCGCCATCCAGAGCAGTGGAGCAAAGAGGGGCGCACTCCCCAGCACAACACGGCGGGCATGGTGCACCAGCTCGGGGGCGAGTGAGGCCAGCAGTCGGGGGGCGAGATCGCCCACCGACCAGACCAGGAGGGCGACGAGGGCCACACGCAACAGACCGCCCGTCCGATGGAACGCCCACCATCCTGCCCCGGTTCCAGCCAGCGCCGCGGCAAAGGTGAGCGAGGTGACGTGCAGCACATGCAAGATCCGTTCGGGGGGCAGCTCGTTTGTCGAGGACGGCCGGAGCACCGCGGCACGGAGATCGCCGACCTCCTCGCCAGCGAGCGCCACGAACCCGGCCCAGAGCATGGCCAGACCCGCAAGCTCCGAGAGGTGCGCCTGAAGGAAGGCAATCATCGAAGCAACTCGACCAGTGACTCCTGGCGCTGCCACATCTCCGACGCTTCGCGATCAGTGCCTTCGGGGTGATCGTGCCCCAGCACATGGAGCGTCCCGTGCACCACGAGGCGGACCAGTTCCTCCCGGCGGGTGATGCTGCGACGCCGAGCCTCGCGCGCGGCCACGCCCGGGCAGATATACACATCACCCAGAATCGCGCCGTCGGGCTGCGGCAAGGTGAAGGAGAGCACGTCCGTTGGACCGGACCGCTGTTTGTGCGTCTCATGTAACCGGGACATTGCGGTCAGGCCAACGAAGGTCACGCTCACGGTGACATCGCGTGGGTCACTGGCGAGCACGGCGGACACAACAGTGTCCACCTCCCGGGGCGTCAATCCGAATCCCCCTGACACCATCGTGGTGTCGGCGATCATCACCCTGCCTGATCCTCAGCGTACGCCCGGATAATGTCCTTGACCAGCCGGTGACGCACGACGTCGACTTCCGAGAGTGCATGGAAGGAGATGCCTTCGATTCCGGTGAGGATCCGCTCGATCTGTACCAGACCGGATTCCTCACGTCGTGGCAGATCGATCTGGGTCTTGTCGCCCGTCACGACCACCTTGCTGCTCGCCCCGAGGCGGGTCAGGAACATCTTCATCTGGGCGCCGGTCGCATTCTGTGCCTCGTCGAGGATGATGAACGCGTCCGACAGTGTGCGCCCCCGCATGTACGCGAGCGGCGCAATCTCGATCACGCGATGCTCGAGCGCCTTGGCCACACGCTCCGCCGGCATCATGTCCTCGAGGGCATCGTAGAGCGGACGCAGGTAGGGGTCGACCTTCTGCTGCATGTCACCCGGGAGGAAGCCGAGCGATTCGCCGGCTTCGACCGCCGGTCGGGCGAGAATGATCCGCTTGACGCGCTTCCGAGCGAGCGACTCGACCGCCTTTGCGACCGCGAGGTAGGTCTTGCCGG
>JBBSPX010000196.1:0-3866 GCA_038258395.1 Gemmatimonadales bacterium
AGATGGTCACCGGGGCTGAGGACCGCGAGATGGGCCATCGCGGTGGCGGCCATGCCGCTGGCGACGAAGAGTGCCCGCTCGGCGCCCTCGAGGGCCGCGTACCGGCGCGCCACCTCCAGCTGGTTCGGGTTGTTGCCGTAGCGTGTGTAGAGCACATCCTCGTCGGAGCCGACGGGATTGATGAACGTGCTGCTCTGATAGATCGGGGTCGTCGACGGGGTCCCGACGGGACGGGCTTGGAGTGGCCCGTGAATCGCCAGGGTCGAGCGGCCGGGACGTCGTTTCACGCAAGCGCTCCGATTTCGTAGGTGTCAGGCGCTACGGCGAGCAGGCAGCGGCAGATACAGAGACCCTCGAGGGCCTGCCGAGCCCGCGGGACGGCCCACTCGAGCTGAGCCGCGAGACGCTCGGTGGTCCAGGCCTCAGGGCCAGCGGCGAGCACAGTGAACGTGGCGCGCCAGTCGGCCGGGACCTCCCCCAACAGTGTCGGTTGGAGACCGTCAACCTCGAGGGCGAGCACCATCAGTCCATGCCGCCCAAGCGCATGGTCGATTGCCTCGGCATGGTCGAGCCGCACCCCGGTCAGGATCACGCGGGAGACTGGCAGCTCGTGCATCGCCTGGACCAGTTTCGCGACGACCTCATCGGCGCAACTGAAATCGACGAGACCGATTCGCGAGAAATCGAGCACCGCCTGGGTGCGCGGCTCCAGCCTCAAGGCCCGGACGACACAATCCCGCACGGCAACACCGGTCGGACGGGTGACCAGGTTTCGGTAGCTGGTGTCGGTCGCCTCCCGCAGCATGGAATCCAGCGCGATGGTGCTGTTCATCGGTCGGTGGCCCTTCCGGGGATGACGAGCGTGACTTGCGAGCCCGGGAACCATGCGAGTCCCTGGGTCATCGGAGGCTCGTCGTCCCACGCCGGAATGATCCCGACGCGGGCCGTGCCGCTCCGAATGGTGATCTTGCCTTGCCAGCGTGCAAGGTAGCGCTTCGTGCCGGCGAGGCCCTGACCGCGACCCGGGTCACGGAACCGGGAGATGTTGTGGATCAGTGCCGTCTCGATGGCCATGCCGTCGCCCCACCGATCGCCGTAGCGCTTGGCCTGTGTCGCCTCGAGCGACATCCGGAAGCCGATCCCGGCATCCGAGACCGAGATCACTGCGGCGCGACGGCCGAGCCGACGCTTGAAGTTGTAGACATGCACGGCGACCCATCCACCGGTGCCGGCGTGCTCGACCACATTCTGGCAGGTCTCCGAGAGCGACTGCCCGAAGCCGCCGACGACGGTGGCCTCGAGCCCGAGCTCCTCACGCAGGATCTGGGTGGCCCGGTCGGTGACATGCTCGACCACGGTGTGCACGTCCTTCGTCTCGCGAATCGGCGTGATCGGGAGCAGCACGTCGCTCTGATCATCGGCCTTCCGTCTGGGCACCTTGCCATGGAGCTCGAACAGCGGTTCGGCATGGGCGATGAAACCGGCCCGCGCCCAATACGAGGTCACGCTATCACTTGCCGGGAGCGTGAGCCGTGGGGTCGGTGCACCCACTTCCTGGAGTGCCTGACCCAAGGTCAGCAGCGCGGTGAAGCCGACCGGCGAGGACCACTCGGTGGCGTGGGCGTCGATCAGGATGCGTTCCTCGGGTGGCCAGGCGCCGAGATGTGCGGCGACCTGATCGAGCGAACGATCATCGAGATGCGAAGGGATCGTGACGACGCGCATCAGTGGAGCACCACGTCGCCGCGCAGGTGCGCCGCGAGATGGGTGGCACCGCGGAAGGAGGCATTCCGTGCGGCCGCCCGGTTGGCAGCCGTCAGCGCGTCATGGACCGAGTCGCCTGCGAGCAGTCGCGCCATGCAGGTCGCCCCGAAGACGTCACCACAACCGGTCGGATCGAGGACGTCGGTTTCTGGCGCCGGGATGCGTGCGGTCCGAACAGCGAGGGTCGCCCCGTCGTCGGCGGGGATGCGCTCACCGAATGTCGGGTCGAGACGATCAAAGCCTGGGCGCGCCGTGTAGGCCACACCGCGCTCGCCGAGCGTCACATTGAGGAGTGAGACGCCCGCGCCGAGGGCGGTTGCGGTGACGCCGAGCGGGTCGGGACCCAATTGCATCATTTCGTCCTCGTTGAGTTGAACCATGTCGAAGCATCGAAACCAGCTCACGGCATCACGGAGCGGTTGCAAGGTACGATATCCGTCGGCCGAGATGCCAAGGAAGAGGGAATGCAAATCGGCGTAGATCGGTCCCTCGAATCCCTGCCGCATCGCTGCGGCGGTCCCGAGGCACATCTCGTACCCGCTGATGAAGTTGACATGGAGCGCGTCCAGATCGTGGATCATCGGTCCGATCTCGGGCCAGGTCCAGCCCGGCACACCACCGGACATCCGCTCACAGCGCCGGGCACCGGTCTCGTACCGGAGTGTGACGCGATTGTTCAGCACCGGCACTTCGACCGAGCGTCCACCGGGTGTCAGTCGCTGGAGCGAACCGAGGAATTCGGTGGCGCGCGCGGTGAGGTCCCGGCCGACCTTGATCAGCGGCACGATTTCCCAGTCCTCGGGGAGTGCGGCATCGAGGGCGGCAAGGGCATAGGCAATGCCTCCCCATTCCTCGACCGGCGCGACCAGCGGATCACGTCCGTGGATCTCATCCCAGACCAGCGAACCCACCACGCCGAGTCGCGGCATCAGCTGTCCTGGGCGCGTCGTTCGAGGTGGACCTTGGCGGCGCCGAAGACACCGGCAAGGCCGCCGAGGGTCCCGGGCACGACTTGGCACGCGTCGACCGCCGGCTTGAAGGCCCGCTGGGCGACGACGCGCCGGAGTGGCTCGAACAGCCGATCGCCCGCCTGCGTGACGCCACCGGCAATCACCACGAGATCGGGATTGAAGACATTCACGAGATTCGCGATCCCGGCACCCAGATACTGGGCGGTCGCTCGCACGACCTCGCGGGCGAGCTCATCGCCGAGGGTGGCGGCATGGTAGACCGTCTGGGCGGTGACCAGGTCGAGATCCCCACCGACCAGGTCAGCGAGTGAGCTCTCCGCGCCCGACCGCACTTGCTCGATCGCCCGCATCGCGATCGCCGGACCCGATGCGTAGGCCTCGAGGCAGCCGTAGTTGCCGCAGCCGCAACGTCGGCCGTCCATGTCGATGGTCATGTGTCCGATCTCACCTGCGCAGTCCGACGCGCCATGGTGCACATGTCCGTCGATCACGATCCCCCCCCCGATGCCGGTGCCGATCGTGACCCCGAGCACATATCGGCCGCCACGCGCCGCGCCGACCCAGCTCTCACCCAGTACGGCACAATTGGCGTCGTTGTCGAGGTGGGCCGGGAGGCCGAGGGCCTCGGCCAGCCGGTCGCGCAGCGGCATGTCGACCCAGCCGAGGTTCGGGGTCAACAACACGACGCCGCGCTTCGTGTCGAGCGGCCCGGGGGCGCCGATTCCGACACCCATCAGTTCGGCGCCGGGCGCGATCCGGCCGAGATGTCCCCGGGTATGGTCGGCCATCTCGATAAGGTCATGAATGATGGCGTCAGGGCCACGGCTCGGGTCGGTTGGCCGGGAATGGTCGCCCACCACCCGTGAGCCGTCTTCCGCGACGGCTCCCACCACCAGATTGGTGCCGCCGATGTCGATTCCGAGTACCCAGCCCACAGTCTGCCCTTCGATGAGATGATTCAGGTCGCGGGGACGCTCCCGGGGAGTGGCGCCCCGGCATGCACTGCATCGTAGATGGCCAAGAGACGGACCGCCAGCGCCCGGCGCTCGAAAGTTGCCGCATGGGTGCGCGATTCGGAAATCACCCGCTCGCGACCATCCCCATCCTCGCTGAGCCCCTGCCATGCGGTGG
>JBBSPX010000197.1:0-3820 GCA_038258395.1 Gemmatimonadales bacterium
CAGATGCCAACGGCGTCGCTCACGGTGGCCCAGCCACTTCTTGATCTCCGGGGTGGAATGCGCTGAGAGGTTGTCGAGGACCACGTGCACGCCCAAGCCGCGGGGCACCGAGGCGTCGATCTGCTTGAAGAACTTCAACACCTCTGCCCCGGTGTGGCCCTTGTTCAGTCCGGTCAGCACCTCGCCGGTGCCGAGGTTCATCGCCGCGAACAAGTCGATGGTCCCGTTGCGCTTGTAGTCGTGGGTCATCGTGCCGGCACGACCGGCCTTCATCGGCAGTGAGGGTTGGGTCCGGTCCAGTGCCTGGCATTGGGTCTTGTCGTCGAAGGAGAACACGACAGCGCGCGCCGGGGGTTCAAGTACAGCCCGACGACGTCGACCAGCTTCTCCTCGAACAGTGGGTCGTTGCTGACCTTGAACGTATCGACGCGCCACGGTTTGAGATTGTGATCTGCCCAGATCTTCGCGACCGCGTCCTTGCCGATCCCGACGCGCGCCGCCATGGTCCGCGTCGACCAGTGAGTCGAGCCGTCAGCAGGCCGCTCCTTGTGGGTCAGCCGCAAGACCTCCGCAACCGTGCCAGGTGGTAGCGAGGGCTTGCGGCCACGCCCCTTGGCGATCACGCCGACGCCTTCCACGCCCCGCTCGGCGAACTTGGCCCGCCAACGCCTTACCGCATCGGAGTCGACTCCACACCGGCGGGCGATTTCCTGGTTGGCCACGCCATCACCAGCCCAGAGCAACGCCTTCGCCTGCACCACCTGGCGGTGTGTCAACGATGAGGATGCCGCCATTCGTTTCAACCCAGCACGCTGCTTCTCGGTCACCGGCAACGCCGGCGCGGTCACTATCGACATGCCCAAAACATACCGTGTTATTTCGCAGACGGACCACTAGTAGTCCTCTTCGTCCCAGATCCGCTTCTTCTTGGCCGCGGTCTTAGCTTTCACCGAGGTGGAACGGGCCGGGGCGCCCGGAGCCGTGGCCTGCCCGTCGCGGACCTCCCGGCGCGCCATCAGCACGATCAGGACGAGACCGATCGGGGCAAATATCCACCACTGGATCGCGTAGGCGAAGTTGACTCCCAGGCCGGTGTCGGGAGGATCGGCTGCGGCCGGGCGCTCGTCGGTGGAGGCTCCACCGGACTCGGACTCGGACTCCAACTCCAGATAAGCGCCGTAGAGCGGGTCGCCGGCCGCCTGCTCGGCGACCGCAAGGTTGATGGAGGCCACCTGCCCCGCTGGCAGGTTCCGATCCAAGTCGACTTCGGAGGGGCGGAGCCACCCCGTCACCGTGACTTCTCCTGACGGCGCGGCAGGGACCTGCGGCAGCGTCGCGGCGTTGCGCGCATTCGGCACCCACCCGCGATCAACCAACAGATTCTCACCAGATTCGGCGTCCCCCTCCGAGGGCGCCACGGTCAGGGGGACAAGCACCTCATACCCGAACACGCTCCGATAGGGCCGATTACGCACCAGAAGTTGGTCCTCGATGCGGTAGGTGCCGGTGACCTCGACTCGAGTCCAATCTTCCCCGGAGGCGAGGCGGTCGTTGCGGTTGCTGAGCACGCTGCCCAAGGACACCGGATCAGCGCCGTAGTTGGTCTCGATCGTGTCTCGTCGCTCGACCTTGGCCTGGTGTCTGGAGTATTGCCAGTTGCCGAGCAGGACCGCGACCACCGCGAAGATCAGCGCCAGGGCGAGGTATCCGAGCCACCGTGGCCGAGCGAGATGCACGACCACGTCTTTGACCGTCGTCACGACACGTTCAGCCGTCGCGGTCCGGTCGCAGATCCTGCACCGGAATCACTTCGATGAGGAAGCCACGTAGGCCGACAAAAGAACTCAAGGATTCCCGATGATCCGGGCACGCCGTCCACACCTTGCGCCGTGCGGCGATGTGAAGCTTGGGGTTGCGCCAGATCACGGCGTGGGTAGCGATCGCTCGGCACGCTTTGGCGCTGCACACGACCTGACGGTCGCCCGAGGTCACAGGTCGTCGGAGCGGGGTGTGGGAGGCAGCGCGCGCACTGGGGACACCGGACCGGACCCGCTGTGCCGTTGATCCACGTTGTTGGCGAGCATCACGGCAAAGGACGGCAGCAAGATCGCGGCACCGGCCAGGATCGACCCGATGACGATGTGCCCGGTCATCAGCGCCCACACCGCGAGCGGGAAGGAGGCGATCCTGATGGACATCGCGATGAGATAACTGCGCAGCCGGTGTGAGCGATCCTCCCGGCGCGACAGAGGTGCCGACGTCACTGCTTGGGGACGGCGTTCAGTGGGCATCCTTCGATGATACGGCTACGGTATGTGAGTGAGTCAGGCACCCGCACCCGAGCACCCGTCCGTTCGCTTCACGCCCAGGGCCGTGCTGGTCACCGGAGGCAATCGTGGCATCGGACTGGCCATTGCCCGTACGTTCGCGGCCCAGGGCGACGATGTCGTGATCACTCACCGCAGCGGGGAACCACCGGAGGGACTGCGTGGGGTCATCGCGCATGTCAACGATTCGGCCAGTGTCGATCAGGCCTTTACCGAGGCCGAGAAGTTGCTGGGGCGGACCATCGACGTCGTAGTGGCCAATGCCGGGATCACCCGCGACACGCTCTTGATGCGAATGAGCGACGACGAGTTCTCCGACGTACTCGACACCAATCTGACGGGCGCATTTCGCTGCGCGCGTCGTGCCGCCAAGGGGATGATTCGCGCTCGCCACGGTCGGATCATCCTCGTCTCTTCGATCGTGGGTCTCTATGGCGCTCCCGGCCAGGCGAACTACGCCGCATCCAAGGCCGGGCTGGTCGGATTGGCTCGCTCGATCACCCGGGAGTTGGGCGGACGGGGGATCACCGCCAACGTCGTGGCGCCCGGATTCATCGAGACCGAGATGACCGCGGCGTTGCCGACGGAACGCCGCGCGGCATACCTGTCCGCGATTCCGGCCGGTCGCTTTGCACAACCCCAGGAAGTGGCCGACGCCGTCGTCTTCCTGGCCAGCCCCGGCGCCGCCTACATCTCCGGGGCTGTCATTCCCGTCGACGGCGGCATGGGAATGGGACACTGACACCCACACCACGCTCAAACCCGGTCCCACCGAAGGGCAATCGATGTTGTTGCACGACAAGAAGTTGCTGATCACCGGCGTCCTCAAGGACTCCTCGATCGCCTACCACGTCGCCAGAATGGCCCAGGAGCAAGGCGCGGAAGTGGTCCTGACGTCCTTTGGGCGCACGATGCGGATCACCGAGATGATCGCCCGTCGACTGCCCGAACCCGTCAAGATCGTCGAGTTGGACGTCAGCAACAGCGAGCACCTGGACACCTTGGCCGAGCGGGTAGGCGAGCACGTCGATCACCTCGATGGCGTGCTGCACTCGATTGGTTTTGCGCCCAAGGGGGCCTTCGATTTCATGGGCGCGCCGTGGGAAGACGTCGCCACGGCGTTGCAGATCTCGGCTTACTCGCTCAAAGGGCTGGCTGCGGCAGCGCTGCCGTTGATGGGGCCGGGCGGCAGCATCGTCGGCCTGACCTTCGACGCGAGCTACGCCTGGCCGGTCTACGACTGGATGGGTGTGGCCAAGTCCGCGTTCGAGTCGACCAGTCGCTACCTGGCGCGGGACTTGGGGCCACAGGGCATCCGAAGCAATCTGGTGGCGGCGGGACCCGTGTCGACCACTGCGGCCAACTCGATCCCGGAGTTCGAGCAGTTCGCCAAGTGGGATGATCACGCGCCGTTGGGCTGGGATGTTCGTGACCCGGTGCCGGCGGCGCAGGCGTGCGTGGCGCTGATGTCCGATTGGTTCCCGCGCACCACC
>JBBSPX010000198.1:0-3801 GCA_038258395.1 Gemmatimonadales bacterium
CCGCCGTACCGGAGCGAGTCCGCCCACCTGAGTGGCTGGTCAAACGCGAGGTCGCCATCGTAAATTCGCTGAAAGGTGGCGAGCAGGATCGGCACCTTGATCCTCGACGCGGTCGGGAAGAGTTCGTCGGGTCGGATCAATGCCCCGCGCCCTGACGACAGATGGCGGACATAGATCCCGACCACGCCGTCGACTCGACTGGCGAGCGCCGTGAGTTGGCCTTCGAGCAGGGTGTCACGTTGCACCGTGGGCCACTGAGCCGAAGCGGGTGAGGTCAGGAGGAGCAGGAGAGCGGCGAGGAGCGTGCGCATCGGAGTCCCGGGTTTCTGGTTGACCGGAAGCTAACAAAGCGCGATGGGTCATCCCGAAACCCTGATCCACAGGCCATCGTAAATTGAAGATCATTCCCCGCCTCCATCGGACACCTCATGACCGTGTTGCCCCTGCTGCTCGGCACGCTCGTATTATCCCAGAGCGACACCCTCACCCAGAGGGTCTACCACGGCAGGCTCGGCCAGCTCGAGGTGGCGGCGCCCAAACTCGCCGGCAGCATCACGGTCGATGGCGCGCTCGATGAGCCGGTGTGGCAGGATGCCGCACTGCTCACCGGGTTCTCGCAGTTCACGCCGGTCGATGGGATCGCCGCCGCCGACTCGACCGAGGTCTATATCTGGTATTCGACGGCCGCGATCCACATTGGCGTGCGGGCCTTCGATGATCCCGGTACGGTCCGCGCCACACTCTCCCAACGCGACCGAATCTCCAGCGACGACAACATCCAGTTCTTCCTCTCGACCTTCAACGACGGTCGTCAGGCCACCTTCCTCGCGGTCAACCCTCTGGGAGTCCAGGCTGACGGCGCCGTGAATGAGAGCGGTCGCGGCACCGGCTGCGGGTACTTCAGTTGCGCCACCCGGACCCGTGAGGTCCCCGACCTCTCACAGGATTTCGTCTGGGAGTCGGCGGGCCGCTTGACCGAGACCGGGTACGAGCTCGAAGTGCGCATTCCACTCAAGAGCATCCGATTCCAGTCGGCCGCGAACCAGAGTTGGGGGATCAATATTCTCCGAGTCGTGCAGCGGAGCGGGCAGGAACAGACCTGGACGCCGGCACGCGTCGGCCAGTCATCGTTTCTCGGACAGTCAGGCCATCTGGTCGGCCTCGAGGGGCTCAAGACCGGACGTGCCTTCGACGTCGTCCCAACCCTCACCTCGCGGATAGATGGCAGTCCGGCCAGCGGCACTGATCGATGGGGATATCGCGGCGGCTCGCCTGAGTTCGGTGCCTCCCTCCGATGGGGCGTCACCCCGAACCTGACACTGAATGTCACCGCGAACCCTGATTTCTCCCAAGTCGAGAGCGATGCGGGACAATTCAGTTTCGACCCCCGACAGGCACTGTTCTTCGCCGAACGCCGACCGTTCTTCCTCGATGGGATCGAGCAGTTTCAGGTCCCCGACAACCTGATCTACACCCGGCGCATCGTGCAGCCTGTGGCAGCGACCAAGCTCACCGGAACGATCTCGGGCACGCGGCTCGGTGCATTGCTGGCGATCGACGACCGTGGCGCCTCACGGACGGGACAGAACAATCCGTTCTTCGGCATTGTCCGTATGACGCGCGATCTCGGCCATGGTTCGCAAGTGGGTGGCGTGGTGACACAGCAGGTCGATGGCGCCAACACCAATACCGTCATGGGGGTTGATGGCCGTGTCGTCCTTGGCCAGATCCATTCGATCACCTTCAATGGCGCCGTAGCCAGTGACCGATTGAACGGTACGACTACCACCGCGCCACTCTGGGGCCTGGGGTACCGGATCACTGGGCGAGGATTCCGGGCACGCTACACCATCAATGCCATTCACGACGACTTCCGGACTCGTGCCGGTTTCGTGCGGCAAACCAACATCGCCAATGCCACGGTCGCCCACAGCTATACCTGGATTCGACCCGAGCGGACGCTCGAGTCGTTCACGGCCGAGGTATCGCTGAACGGCACCTGGGTCTACGACTCGCTGGTGAATGGTGGTGGCATCCAGGATCGCAAGTTTGCGCTCAACCTGAATTCCAGTCTCCGCGGCGGGTGGAACGTCGGGGCGTCATGGCTGGTGGAGACGTTCGGATACGACCCATCGATCTACACCAACTATGGCATCCTGCAGCCCGGCGGAGCGATCGAACCGTTCGTCGGTACGCCCAGAATCCCGAATCACGATGCCGTGCTCTCGGTGAACTCGCCGCAGTTCTCCTGGGGATCATTCAATCTCTTCACGCTGATCGGTCATGACGAAAATTTCCCCGAATGGGCGTCGGGCAGGCTCGCCATGTTCAACGGTGGGTTCACGCTCCGGCCGTCCGACAAGATGCGCGTCAACTTCAGTGTGAATCACACCGAGGTGCACCGCCGATCCGACGGGTCGCGCGTCAGCTTGCAGACCGTCCCGCGCGCCGGGCTCGAGTACCAACTCAGCCGCGCGTTGCAGGCCCGGGTCGTCTCACAGTACGCGATCATCAGTCAGGATTCGCTGCGAGACGAGTCGCGCACTGGACTGCCAATAGTGCTCCGCGGCGCGGACGGCTCCTACAGCCGGGCCACGGCATTCCGTCAAGGCCGTGTCCAGACCGATTTCCTGCTCACCTATCTCCCCACGCCAGGCACCGTCGCGTACTTCGGCTACGGGACATCGCATCAGGAATTCGACCCGCTCGGCCGACGGACACTCGAGCGCGTCGGCGATGGCTTCTTCATGAAGCTGTCGTATTTGTTTCGGATGGCAGGGTGACGTAGGAACGCTTGACGCTGTCACCCCGAGTGTAGCGAGGGGGGTGAGCTCGGCCTTCGTACGATCCCCTCGGCTCCGCCGCCTCACTCTGTTCGGCGTGACATCATCCTGCATCCTGCATCCTGCATCCTGCATCCTGCATCCTGCATCCTTCATCGTCTACCGCGCCATCCACCGCGCCACGCCAGCGCCCACAAACACCGCCGCCACGGAGAGCGTCACGCTCAGCAGTGCGTAGGCCGCGGCCTTGCCGGCGAATCCCATGCGGACGTATTCGAGGGTCTCGAAAGCGAAGGTGCTCATCGTGGTGAAGCCGCCGCAGAGTCCGACCATCAGGAACAACCGGGTCGACTGTGAGAGCGCGCCCTGTTCGATCGTGTGAAACGCAATACCGCCCAAGACGGCGGAGCCGAGCACGTTGACCAGCAAGGTGGCCCACGGCCAACCGTCCGGATGGCTTCGGACCATCCACAGGCTCACGGCGTACCGCAGGAGGGCGCCCACGCCACCGCCGAGCGCCACCGCAAGCGCGTTCACGCGAGCCGGGCCTCGGTGTCTCGCGCGGCCGCATCGACAAACGCGGCGAACAGTCTGCCTACCGGGGCCGCGCCCGGGTGGAACATCTCCGGATGCCACTGCACACCCACCGCGAATTGGTCTTCCACTTCGCCGGCCTCGATCAGCCCGTCGGGTGCCCACGCGGTCGGCGTGAGCCGGAAGCCCGGCTCCTTGATCCCCTGATGGTGCATCGAATTGACGGGTGCGGCCGCCGCACCAAGTGCATCCCCAAGGCGCGAGGTCCGCACGATGTCGATGTCGTGGGCGAGGTGATCGCGCTCCCAGCCTGCGGTCGGGAAATAGTCGTGCTTGAGTGACCCCTCGCGTTCGACCTCGAGGTCCTGCCAGAGCGAACCCCCCAGCGCCACGTTCAGCACCTGGAGACCGCGGCATAGGCCGAGGAACGGCTTCGCATCCTCAAGTGCCCAGCGCGTGAGGACCACCTCGGTGGTATCACGCG
>JBBSPX010000199.1:0-3761 GCA_038258395.1 Gemmatimonadales bacterium
GGTCCCCGTCACCTGCCAATAGAGTTCGTCGTGATCCTCGAAGAAGCCGAGCCCGCGCTCCAACCGGTCATGGAGGATGTAGCGCTGCACACCACTCACCGTGCGGTCCGCGTCACCGATCCGGAGCCGTGCATCGGTCCCGCGCGTGACTGTGAGCCCGAGTTCCTGTCCATCGCCATCGGTCACCGAGATATGGTCGATGTCGACCTTCACCCGTCCTGCGCCAATCGGGATACCGGCATCGAGCACCTTGCGGTACGTGATCGGGATGTCACGATAGATCCCGTGCTTTTGGAGCGGACCGAAATCCACATCGATCTGTTCGGTGACGTCGATCGTCCGATCGGCGTTGATGCGATAGGCTGCGTCGAACGACGTGATGGTCCACCCGGTGTCCTGGCTGTCCTGCGCGACGAGCGGCGCGGCGCTCAGGGTCAGGAGGGCGAGCCAGCGTGTCCCGCGATTCATGAACGCTCCAGCGAGGTGGTGGGCACGGCGCGATCAGCATCTTCGAGTTCGAAGTACTCCCCTGGCACGAAGCCGAGTGGCCCGGCGACCAGCATGTTGGGGAAGGTCTCGCGCATGATGTTCATGTCCCGCACCACCGCGTTGTAGTAGCGCCGCGCGTTGGCGATATCACTCTCGGTCTCGCCCAGCTCTTTCTGGAGTGCCAGGATCTGCGTGTTGGCCTTGAGCTCGGGGTAGCGTTCGACCACCGCAAACAGCTGTCGGACCGTGCCGGCGAGCGTCGCCTCGGCCTGGGCCCGACCGGCGGTCCCCGTGGCGCCCATGGCAGCGCCGCGGGCACTCACCACACGCTCGAGGGTGTCGGCCTCAAAGTCCATGGCACCCTTCACCACGGCGACCAGATTGGGAATCAGGTCGGCCCGACGCTTGAGCAGCGCATCGACACTCGCCCACGCAGCGCGCATGCGTGCGCGCATGGCGGTGAGGCGGTTCCAGGTCCAGGCGAGCCAGGTGATGGCCGCACCGACGAGCACAACGAGGAGGATACCGAGGCGTGGGGTCATCACTGAGAATCGCTCCCTCGCCGCCGTTACGCCACCTTCCTGGACTTTGAGCTAGAATGAGGGATGCCAGATGCGCCCGTCCTCCTCTACGATGGCAGCTGCGGCTTCTGCCAGGCCAGTGTCCAGTTCGTGCTCACGCACGAGCACCGGCATACCCTCCAGTTCGCGCCACTCCGGGGCCAGACGGGACAAGCGATCCTCGCGCGCCACCCGGAACTGGTTGCGATGGACACCGTCCTTTGGGTCGAGCACCCTGGGACGCCCCAGGAACGCATCCACCACCGCAGCGCCGCCACACTCGCCGTACTTCGCTATCTCGGTGGAGCATGGCGCCTGCTCACCGTGTTCTGGTTGGTGCCGCGACCGCTCCGCGACGGGATCTACCGGTTCGTCGCCCGCCACCGACACCGGATCCCGGTGGCAAGCGATGCCTGCGCATTGCCCAGCCCGCTCGAACGAGAGAGATTTCTGGATTAGGCAGGTGCTCGCTCGCGCGACTGCCCGACCTGACGGTCGTGCCTAAGACTTTCTCGCTTCTCGAAGGTGGGGTTCGCTTGGCCAGTTCGACACCGTACCGCATGCTCCCCGACGACACGCGCCTGCTGCTCGTCACCCAGGACCTCAAGGCCAATTCGGGATCTCGCGCCTCGTATATCATGCGGATGGTGGCGAAGGGGGGCGGGTTCCGGCCCGAGACGCTCCGCAAGTGGAAGCCCGAGCAACTGGCCCGCGACATTGTCCGCCGGAAGCTCGAGACGCTGCAGGACGAGGTCGGCTACCTGCAGCTCCTGTACGTGGAGCTCCAGCCGGAGATCCAGATCGCGTTCTGTGACGCAGCGGGTGTGGCGCACCAGAACGGATCGATCCCCGAAGAGTTGCCGATGCCACTCGCGAGCGAGGCAGACGTGCGTGCTGCGGCCGAATCACTCGTCTCCACCTTTGGCGATCGGGGCCGACACTACCTCGTGACAGTCGCCACCTACAATGCCGAGGCGTGGCCCGGATTGGCGGAGTGGCTGGAAGCGAAGGCGGCCGGGTAGGATTCAAGCAGGACCGGGTATCATCTCACATCGATCTGGAGCCATCATGGCGACGACCAAGAAGGCGTCGAAGACGACGAAGCAGACCTCGACGGCTCGCGCAGCACGGAAGGCCGCGACGAAGTCGGTCAAGAAGGCCGCGAAGAAGTCGGTCAAGGAGGCCACCACGAAGGCCAGCAGCACAGCGAAGAAGGTCAAGAGTGCCGCGAAGAGCGGGCTCCGGAAGGCCGTGCGCGCGGTGGCCGCCACTGCCGCCACCGCCGCGGTGGCCGAAGTCGGTCGTCGGGTCCAGAAGAAGCGGGCAACGGCAGTGAAACGCGCCAAGGTCGCCAAGGGTGCGCGTGTTGCGGCCGGGGCGGCTGTCGCCGCGGCTGTGGTCGCCGGCGTGGTCCGGAGTCGTCGGAAGAAGGCAAAGGCCGCTGCGGCGAAGTCGGCCAAGCCTTCAAGCTGAGTCCCGGTGGAAGCGTTCGGGCCCTCGTCCGCTTCGGCTGACGGCGGCTCTCGCGCGTCGGGTGGCGTAGGTATCGGGGAAGCTGGTACCCCGATTCCTGCTCCCGCTGTCCATTCTCAGGCATGCCTCACACCCCATTCCCGCATCGTCAGTCAATTCGCCTCGACGGCTTTGTCATCATGCCGGACCACATCCACGGCATCCTCTGCATCACGCGACCGTGTCGAGCCGAACGCGCGAGGGCCGGCGGGCAACAAGCTGTCGACGCGACAAGCGGCTCACTTGGCGCGGTGGTGCGATCGCTGAAGGGCAACTCCACACGGTTGATTCGCCGACGCTGGCCCGAGGTCGGCCGAGTCTGGCATCGCAACTACTATGAGCGCGTCATCGAGCATGCCGAGGGGCTCGAGCGTGCGCGCAGGTATGTCGCGCAGAATCCGGAGAAATGGATTCGATCGCGGGGATGATTCCGGCGGGGCGGGCGGATCGGGCAGGGGCGCCCCCGCCATGCATCAATCTCGGCATTGCGGCAGGATCGCGGTGTCGGGGCGCAACATGTTGCGCCCGTACACACCGATCATCGCCCGACACACCCATCCATGCATGGCCGGGATCGCCCGCACCGATCATCCCCCGACGCACCCATCCATGCATGCCGGGATCGCCCGCACCGATCATCCCCCCACGCACCCATCGATGCCAGTAGCGGCGCAACGAATCTCGCGATACCTTCGGAGCTTCACCCTCCAGCCATGGACCGTCATGCCACGCTCACGCCGACTGTCGCTGTCACTCGCCTTGGTCCTCGCCCTGCCGCTTGCGGCGCAGGGTCGCCCCACGCAATCCGGTACCACACCACCGCCGGCCAAGAGCGCCAGCTCGAGCACCGACGATGACGTGAAGGTGGTGAACGATTCCACCATCACGCGGACCGGACTGAAGGCCACGATCAAGGGCCAGGAGATCAGCTACAACGTCACCGTCGGCACACAGCCGGTCTGGGACAGTGACAACAAGGTCGTCGCCTCGATGTTCTACACCTACTACGAGCGCCAGGGGGTCGGCGATCACAGCACCCGCCCGTTGGTCAGCTCGTTCAATGGCGGGCCGGGATCCTGCTCACTCTGGATGCACTGCGCCTAAACCTGCCCAAAAATCCTCATGATCGACGACGAGGGGGACCCGGTCCAGCCGTACGGCATCCAGGACAACCCGAATTCGATTCTCGACGTCGCCGAC
>JBBSPX010000200.1:0-3699 GCA_038258395.1 Gemmatimonadales bacterium
ATGCTCTCGATCAGGTTCCGGAGCTGGCGAATATTGCCCGGCCACGGCGCCTCGATGAGCTGCTCCATCGCGTCGGCGGCGATCCCCGGGAACGGCCGATTGTGCTGCGCGGCGAACTCGCGGACGAATCGACGGACAAGCTGCGGAATGTCCGAGGGACGCTCACGAAGCGGCGGCAGGTAGATCGCCAGGACGTTGAGTCGGTAGTAGAGGTCGTCGCGGAATTCGCCGGAGGCGACCTGATCTCGGAGTGCGCGATTGGTCGCGGCGAGCACGCGCACGTCGACCTTGATCGGCGCCGCGCCACCGACCCGGAAGAACGACTTGGTCTCGAGCACGCGGAGCAGCTTGACCTGGACGCTGTTCGGGATCTCGCCGATCTCGTCGAGAAAGATCGTGCCGGTGTCCGCGAGTTCGAAGCGGCCGAGCCGACGTTCGGCGGCGCCGGTGAAGGCACCCTTCTCGTGGCCGAAGAGTTCGCTCTCGAGCAGCGTCTCGGGGAGCGCGGCACAGTTGATGGCGATGAACGGCTTGCCGCGCCTGGGCGAGAGATCGTGGATCGCCTTGGCGACCAGTTCCTTGCCGGTGCCGCTCTCGCCCTCGATCAGCACGGTGCTCGTGACCGGGGCCATCTGCTCGATCTTGATGAGCACTTCCTGGATCGCGGCCGAATCGCCGGCGATCCCGGTGCGGCGCTGCAGGTCGCGCCGGGCGACGAGGCGCTGCACGGTCTCGACGAGTTCCTCGGTGGTGATCGGCTTGGTGCGCGTGGCCGTGGCACCGAGCCGGCTGGCACGGTCGCTCCGATCGGAGTCGGTCGGCTCGAAGAGGGCCAGCACGCTCACCTCGAGCTCACGGGCCCGCTCGACCAGCGCGTGGGCAATCGGCTCGTGCAGGCCACCGGTGAGCACCAACAGCTCGGGATGCTTCCGCTGCAACGCGGCGCGCGCCTCGTCGGCGGAGGCGGCGAGGGTCACCGGCAGTCCGGTGGCCTCGAGCGCGCGGTCGAGCGGGACTGCGGTTTCCAAGTCGGCAAGGGTAATCACGACATGCGACATCTAGTGCTCCGTGTCCCCGGCGATGAGCCGGAGCGCATGGGAGAGGATCGGCGCGATCGCCTCGAGCCCGTCACGGACGCCGCCGGGGGAGCCGGGCAGGTTGACGATCAGTGCCCCCCCCCGCGTGCCCGCAACACCGCGCCCGAGGGCGGCGGTTGGCACGGTCGGGAGCGCGCGTGCGCGAATCAGTTCGCTGAGACCGGGAGCCTCCCGCTCGATCACTGTGCGCGTCGCCTCGGGGGTCACATCGCGAGGACCAAGGCCGGTGCCCCCGGTGGTCAGGATGAGCTGCACCGCGCCGCTATCGGCGAGACGGATGAGGGCCCGGATGATCGCCACGCGTTCGTCGGGCACGGTCACACGTTCGACCACGGTGTACCCCCCCCCTTGAGCCCACGCGGCGGCAGCTGCCCCACTCAGATCCTCGCGGGTGCCAGCGGCACAGCCGTCGGACACGGTGACAATGGCGATGTTCACCCGAGCGTCCCCACATCGGCCCCACCGACACTCGACGACAACCCACTGGTGCCGACAAACGGGGGCAGCACGATCTGTCCTTCCCAGCGATCGACGCCCGACGTCACCACCACCTTCGTCCCCGCGACGTCGGCGCCAATCGGCACCGCGGTCATGCCGATGATCCCGAATCGCGGCGAGCGCCGAACCGACCGCACCCGATCGACCACGCGCTCGTTGATGGACAGCTTGGCATCACTCGGAGGAACAGTGTCACCCGCGAGCACGAAGCCAACCAGACGCTTGAGCGCCCCGGTGCGCACGCGCGACGCATAGGCCTTCTCGCCCGGGAACGATGCGCCCTTGTCCGTGGCGACCAGCGCCTGGAGTGATGCCTCGACCGGCGTGTCGTCCGGACCGATCTCGATCCCGACCCGCGCCACGCCCCATTCGAGTCGCGCCAGCTCCCAAGTGTCATCACTCACGAAGGGGACCCCGAGGGTGCCGATCGCCTGCCGAAGGCCATCAATATCACGAGTGCGACAATAGAGGTCGATGCCGTCCGGACCGTCCGAGGTCGTGCGTGCCGCAAAGACATCGATACCGGCGAGCCGTGCGGTGACGAGATCGCCTGCGTGCAACGGCATTGGGGTGAGGAGTGTGGCGACGCGCGCCGCCGCCGCGGGCCCGCGCACCACGATCGCCGCGATGTCGGGCGAGATGTCGCGCAGCCGGACGTTGCCGCGCTTCCCTGCGACGATCCGGTCCCAGAGTTCGGCACGCTTGCCGGCATCGACCAACAGCATCACGACATCGCCGAAGCGATACACCGTGACCCGCCCCTCGATCGAGGCATCGTCGCGGAGGAAGAGCCCGTGGGCAAATCGCCCGGGCGGCACCCGTGAGATGTCCACGGTGCAGATCCGATTTACGAACGCATGGGCATCGGGACCCGACACCTCGAACTGGCCGACCGCAGTCGGCGCCCATGCCGCCGCCTGCGCGACGAGCGCGTCGTACTCCGCGCGATCGATCATCCCATCACCATCGCCATCAGCGCCTTCTGGGCATGCAAGCGATTCTCGGCCTCGTCGAAGACCCGCGACTGCGGCCCCTCGAAGACCTCCTCGGTGATCTCCTCGCCGCGATGCGCGGGCAGGCAGTGCAAGACGATCGCGTTCGTGTCGGCACGACGCATCAGCTCGGCGTCGACCACGAACCCCGCGAATGCCCGCTGCCGCGTCTCAGCCTCTTCCTCCTGGCCCATCGAGGCCCAGACATCGGTCGTGACGACGTGGGCGCCGTCGGCCGCCTCCTCGGGATCGGTCGTCACCACGATGGTGGTCCGCGCCTGATTGGCGGCGAGCAGGCCCGCGTCGGGCTCATACCCCTTGGGGCAGGCAATGCGGAGCTCGAAGCCGAGCAGGCCGGCGGCCTCCATCCACGAGTTGGCCATGTTGTTCCCGTCGCCAATCCACGCCACGACCTTGCCATCGAGGGTGTCGAACGCCTCGAGCATCGTCTGCATGTCGGCGAGGATCTGGCACGGATGACGGAGATCGGTGAGGCCGTTGATCACCGGCACGCTGGCGAACTGCGCCAATTCCTCGACATCGAGCTGGGCGAAGGTCCGGATCATGATGCCGTCGACCATGCGCGAGAGGACGCGAGCCATGTCGCGGATCGGCTCACCGCGGCCGAGCTGGATGTCGCGAGACGAGAGGAAGAGCGGCTGGGCGCCGAGCTGGCGGGCGCCGACCTCGAAGGAGACGCGGGTGCGGGTGCTGCTCTTGGCGAAGATCATCGCCAGCGACTTCCCCTCGAGCGGACGCTCCGTATACCGCCCCGCCTTCATCTCTGCGGCGACCCCGAGCAGGGCGAGGGTCTCCTCTCGGGAGAGGTCGGGGATCTTGAGGAAGTCGCGCTTGGAGCCCATATGCCATCCTGGGGGAGGGTGCGGCCAGAATGGCAGGAATAATAACCGCGGCCTGACAGCCGCGGCTCGGCGGGGTCTCCGAGGTGGCACCTGCTGGAACCTGGCCGCCGCCAAGAATTGTCACGCCGAACGCATTGAGGCGGCGGAGGCCTGCTGGTCACTGGGCCTGGAAGGTCGCTCAGGTGGGTCGAAGCTCCGCGGCCGCCCGGCGGTCGGGGGGGCCGGGGGGCTGGGGGGTCGGGGGGGCCG
>JBBSPX010000201.1:0-3698 GCA_038258395.1 Gemmatimonadales bacterium
CGTTCCACCTCGCCCTGAACGGATCGGCCTTCCCGCTGGCGCTGCCAGCCGCAGAATTCCGTCCCATCGAACTGTAGCGTCAGCAAGAAGGCGCGCCCCATTGAGCCACGCAAGATAGCCGTCAAGGGAGGCCTCGGCAAGCCGCGTAACCCGTTGCCAGCATTGACAAAACGCCCCGCCGCCCGATACGCTTGCCGGGCAATGACCACCCCACCAGCTACCGATGACACTGCCATCCGAACGGTGCTGCAGCGCCTGGCCCATCGAGGTGACCTTGGGAGGTCGGAGATCCAGGACGCCTTCAGGGTGATCATGCGGGGCGAGGCCGATCCAACTGAGGTCGGGGCGCTGCTCATGGGGCTTCGCGTCAGCGGAGAGTCGTCCGAGGTGCTGGTCGGGATCGTCCAGGCGATGCGCGAGGTAATGCTGCCTGTCCTCCTGCCGGTCGAGCTGCTCGCCGTGGACACGTGCGGGACAGGCGGTGGGGCCATCCGTACACTCAATATCAGCACCGCCGCCGCGTTCCTCGTCGCGGGCGCCGGTATCCCAGTGGCGAAGCACGGCAATCGTTCGTTCACGTCGCGCTCCGGTTCCGCGGATGTCCTCGAGGCCCTCGGCATCGGCACCGATACCGGGCCCGAGGCGGCCGTGCGCGTGCTCGGCGAGGCCGGTATCGTCTTCCTGTTCGCCCCCACGTTTCACCCGGCGATGCGTCACCTTGCGGCCACGAGGCGCGCGCTCGCCGTTGCCACCGTGATGAATCTCGTTGGCCCCTTGGCCAACCCGGCCGGCGTGCAGCGTCAGGTGATTGGCGTGGCCGACCCCGCGGTGGCCCCGTTGGTCGCGAGTGCTCTCCGTGCCCTCGGCTGCGTTCGTGGCATGGTGGTCCACGGCGAGATCGGGCTCGATGAGATCTCACCGGTCGGCCTCACGCGGGTGTGGCATGTGGATGGGGAAGGGATAACCGCCGGGGTGATCGATCCCGAGACCATCGGGTGGGCGACACCAAATCTGTCGGGAACGGAAGGGGGATCGCCGGAACAAAACGCGGCCGCGATCGATCGACTGCTGCATGAGCCTCCAGCCGCACCGCGCGCACTTCGGAGTGCGGTGATCCTCAACGCAGCTGCGGCCATCCTGGTGTCTGGGAGTGTCACCGATTTCGACGCCGCGGTGCGGCAGGCAACGGCGGCGCTGGATGAGGGGAAGGCGGCCGAACGACTGGCCGCACTCCGCAGATCCGCTCCGCTCAGAACTTCCGGATGACACCCACCACAATGCCCTGGATCAGGACGTCGTGCTCATGAAAGCGCAGCGGGGTCATGCTCGCGTTCGCCGGTTGCAGGCGGATCCAGCCACCCGGCTCCCGATAGAACCGCTTGACCGTGGCCTCGCTGCCGTTGACGAGCGCGATCACCATCTCGCCGTTGTCGGCGGTGTCCCGCCCGTTGACCACCACAAGGTCGCCATCGGTGATCTGCTCATCGATCATCGAACTGCCGCGCACTCGCAGGGCGTAGTTGGGACCGCGGCGCGGGAGCATTTGATCGGGCACCGCGACCACCTCACCGGCCATGACCGATTCGATCGGCATGCCAGCGGCGACGCTGCCGAGAAGCGGGATATCCGTGGCGCCGCTACTGCCGCGCGTTGGCAAGACCTCGATCGATCGGCTTTCGTTGTAGGAGCGGCGGATGTAGCCCTTCCGCTCGAGATTGGTCAGATGCTCGTGCACCGTCGCGAGCGACTGGTACCCAAACTCCTCGGCAATCTCCTCGAACGACGGGGCGAACCCCTGACGGTCGATGGCCTGGGTGAGAAAGTCGAGGATCTCGCGTTGCTTGCGCGTCAGTGGCATGCAGCCTCCAGAATGGCGAAGAGAACCCGAACATGAAGCTACCCGAAGGTACCCCGAACCGCAACTCCGACGTCTTGTCAGAGATTCTGGCCGAGACCCGACGCACCCTGGACACCAGCCAGGAGCACCTGCGCGCGCTCGAACTCGAGATTTGTGATTGGCCGGCACCAGCGTCCTTCCGGCAGGCGCTCAGGGGGGACCGAGTCGCCGTCATTGCGGAGGTCAAGCGTCGTTCCCCCAGTGCCGGCGAGATCAATGTTTCCCTCGATTCCGTTGCGCTCGCGATGTCGTACGCCGCTGGTGGTGCCGCCGCCATCTCGGTCCTGACGGAGGGGCCGCATTTCGGCGGTCGGTTGGAGGACCTGCGACTGGTCAGTGAGCATGTCAGGTGCCCGACGCTCCGGAAGGATTTTGTGGTCGACCGTGTGCAGTTGCTCGAGGCGAGAGCTGCGGGTGCATCGGCGGTGCTGTTGATCGTCCGGGCGCTCGCCCAGTCAGAGTTGATCCACCTGCTCGGGGCGTCGCGAGACGTTGGTCTCGATGCTTTGGTGGAAGCGCACGATGCCACCGAACTGTCCCGTGCCATCGATGCGGGCGCGGAAATTATCGGGGTGAATGCCCGTAACCTCGGCGATTTTTCCATGGACATCGCGAAGGCGCTCGAACTTATCGCCACGATCCCTGGCCACCTGATCGCGGTGGCGGAGAGCGGCATGACGTCGCGGGATGATGTGCTCCGGGCTTCAGCCGCTGGAGCCGATGCTGTCCTGGTGGGCGGCGCGCTCGCTGCGTCGAACGATCCCGCGGCGTTGGCACATCACCTCGCTGGCGTGGGTCGGCATGCCCGGTAAGTCCTTGGTCGGGGCCAAGATTTGCGGCGTGACGCGAGCCGCGGATGCGGCCCTCGCAGTGGCGCATGGTGCCGTGCGGATTGGCGTCGTGTTCGCGGGCGGACCGCGCGAGGTCACGGTCGAGGGGGCACGCAAGATCGTGAGCGCGGCTGGGGCTGTGTCAGTACTTGCCGTGGTCCGGCCCGGGCCGGTCACGACACTTATCGAGCTCGGGCGGGCGACAGGGGTGCGTGGATTCCAGTTGCACGGGAGGGCCCCCGACGACTTGGCGGCCGACCTCCGCCGTGCGGGGTTCGAGGTATGGCGCCAGGTGGCGCTTCACCCAGGAGACGATGTGGCAGCGATGATCGGAGTCGCCCTGTGTCACGCCGACGCCGTCGTGATCGAGCCGCGTGGTGCGGACGGTGGTTCCGGGGGCCTTGGCCTCGTGCTCGATCCCGAGGTCGCCCTGACGGCACGTCATGCCCTTGGTCCCGGCTGCATGGTTCTCGCCGGTGGTCTCTCACCGGAATCGGTCGGGGCGGCGATTCGCCGTGTTCAGCCGGACCTCGTGGATGTAAGTTCCGGGGTTGAATCGGCGCCGGGGATCAAGGATCCGGGCCGTCTGATGCGCTTTCTGGAGGCAGTCCGCGATGTACGCTCCCGCGATTGAGGTGTCAGAGGGCGGCCGGTTCGGTCCGTACGGGGGCCGGTACGTCCCCGAGACGCTGATGGTGGCGGTCGAGGAACTGGCCGAGCTCTATGATGGTGTCCGGGAGGATCCGGCGTTCTGGTCGGAGTACCATGATCTGCTGCGCGACGTGGTCGGCCGCCCGTCGCTGCTCTCCGAGGCGCCTCGGTTCAGCGAACGCGTGGGCGCGCGAGTGCTCCTCAAGCGCGAGGACCTCAACCATACTGGCGCCCACAAGATCAACAACACAATCGGTCAGGCATTGCTCGCGCGGCGGATGGGGAAGCGGCGCATCATCGCCGAAACGGGCGCCGGGCAG
>JBBSPX010000202.1:0-3558 GCA_038258395.1 Gemmatimonadales bacterium
ATGTCGGCGACCACGAACGTGCGCGAGCCGCTCAGGGCGACCACACCGAGGTTCGGTTCGAGCGTCGTGAAGGGATAGTCTGCGATCTTCGGACGCGCGGCACTGATCACGGACAGCAGGGTGCTTTTTCCCGCATTCGGCTCGCCGACCAGCCCGACATCGGCGATCAGCTTGAGGACCAGCTCGATGCGCCGCTCCTGCCCTTCCCCCCCCTCATCCCATTCTCGGGGCGCGCGGTTCGTCGACGTGGCTCGTGAACCGTTGCCACGCCCGCCGCGACCTCCCTTCGCGATCAGCATCGTATCGCCGGATGTGAGCACTTCGCCCAGCAGGGCGCCGGTGGTGAGATCGCGCACCTCGGTACCGGGGGGGACCGGCATGAAGAGGTCGTCAGCCGACCGCCCCGTCATGTTCGATCCCTTGCCGTGCACGCCGCGCTCCGCACGCCACGCCGCGCGATAGCGGTAATCGAGCAGCGTCGACAGGTTGCCATTGGCACGCAGGTAGACCGATCCGCCGTGGCCGCCATCGCCGCCGTCAGGTCCGCCTTTTGCCTTGAATTTGAACCGCGCGAACGAGCAGGCACCGTCGCCACCACGTCCGCCCCAGACCTCGACAGTCACCCGATCGACAAAACTCACGCGAGCGGCTCCCAGGCATCGCGGACCTGTTCCCAGAGTTCCTTGATCGCCTTCCAGTGATCGTACGAGAGGAACGGGTTCACCTCGGCGAGGGTCGACTCGACCTCCTCGACACTGGCACCGGCGTTGAGTGCCCCGCGCAAGTGCGAATGCAACTGGCGCGGGGTGTCGAGCACCGCGGTTTGGGCGATCACGCACAGCTCTCGACGGGCAAGATCGAGCCCCCCCCTTGAAAGCGTGCGTCCGTATCCCTCGGTCAGCATCCAAGCGTCGAGTGCCGGGTGCAACCCGCGCACGTTCTGGCGGAGCTTGGCGTAGTTGTCGCCGTAGACCACGCGGCAGGTCTCCTCACCGCGAGCGGTCCAGTCGGGATGATCGGCATAATGCAGATCGTCATCCCCGCCCACGGCCGGCGCGCCCACCGCCTTCCGCCACAATGCCGCCGCCACCAACACCCGAGGCCAGCCGACCATCAGCATCGACTGGAGGAGCAGCTCGTCGCCCCAGACCTGCGGCATACCGGCGGCAAGTGCCTCGTTGACATTGTCGCGAATCTCGGGTTCCTCGCCCTGGGCGATCGCGGCAGCGAGCGTGACCAGCCGCTGAGTCTGGTGATCGAGAGCGCTCGAGGGAGTCTCTGGCATCGGGTCGTCCTCGTGCTACGGGAAGCGGAGCAACCCGCGGGAAATGGTCTGACCGACCACTTCGCCACGGGTATTGTGAATCTCGGGCTCATGCCATCGAGTCAGCGGCTGCCACGGCCACTCACGATCGGGGGCGACGTGGCCGAGCAAGGCATGCAGCACGCTCACCAGCGCCTGGGCTGCCACACGCATGTCACCATCCTCGACCTTGAGGGCGATGCCGAGTCGGAGCTCCGGAATCGCCGCGGCATAGACACCTTCGGCGCCGACCTTCGCGAGAATCCGGCGCTGCCATGACGACATGAGGACGGTATCGAAACGGTCGGTACCCGCCACCAGCTGCGGGTGGTCGAGCATTGCCTCGCGGACGGCCACCATGGCGGCATCCTCGGTGACGCCGAACCGAGCCCACGCGAGTGCCAAGCCGGTGAGCGGCGTCGCGACGGCGGCCGCGGTACAGCCATCGACCCCCCATGCAAGCCGATCGACGCCGACGCCACTCCACAGCGAGATCGAATGCGCGATGGCGTCCTGGACCGGGTGTCCGGGACTGGCGTATCCCTCGATCGGCCACCCATGGAGGAGGGCGAGGCCCAGCATCGCGGCGTGCTTCCCGGAGCAGTTGCTCCAGATCGGTGAGGTAATGACCCCCTCACGAATCATCGACTCCGCGACATTCGTCGAGAGCGAGGGATGGCCACCACAGGCGAGTGCAGACTCTGGCAGCCCGATGCGCTCCAGCCAGTCGGTCGCGACCGCTCGGTGCATCGGCTCGGCGGAGTGGGATCCACACGCGAGGGCCAGATGTCTCGACTCCAGGCCGAACCGCTCGACGCCGCCGCCCGCCACGAGGGGCCAGAGCTGAAACGGCTTCGCGGCCGAGCGCCAGAAGACCAGCGTTTCGGGATCACCCGATCGTGCCACGATCCGTCCGGTGTCGTGGACAACCGCGACACGGATCCGGTGGGCGGACTCGTCAAGGTCGCCGCGCGTGTCGATCAGGGAGAATTCGGTCATAGGTGGCCCCAACATACCCAGCCAGAGTCGCGGCCGTCACCTTGAGCGGGGTAGACTTGAGGAATGACAACCCCGCTGCTGGCGCTTACCGAGGCGCGCCTGACCGAGTTGCTCGATCGGATGACGACCGTCCGGGCGGCAATCGTTGGCGACCTGATGCTCGACCGGTACCTGCTCGGTGATGTCGAACGCATCTCACCCGAGGCACCGGTGCCCGTCGTCACGGTCGAATCGGAATGGGATGCCCCGGGTGGAGCCGCCAACGTCGCGGCCAACGTCGCCGCGCTCGGTTCGACCGTCATGCTTGCTGGGGTAATCGGTGATGACGACGCAGGGGACACACTCCGGCAGGCGCTCACGGGTCACGACATCGATTGTGTTGCAGTCGTCGAGGCGCCCGGTCGACCGACGACGACCAAGACCCGAATTCTTGCGCGTGGCCAACAGGTCGTCCGGATCGACCGGGAGGTGACCAACCCACTCCCTGACCGAGCCAGGGACGCACTGCTCGCCGCCGCGCACCGCGCGATCGCCGACGCTGATGTGCTCCTGCTTGAGGACTACGACAAGGGTGTGCTAGACGAGAGGGTGATCCGCGACCTGATCACAGCCGCCACCAATCGAGGCATCCCCATTATCGCGGATCCGAAGGAACGGCATTTCTTCGCGTTTGGCGGGGCCACGGTGCTCAAGCCGAATCGGCGCGAGATCGAGGTAGCGTTCAAGGGACAACTCGGCACCGAGCCTGGTGACCTGATCGACGCGCGCGCACGGCTTGATGTGGACAACCTGCTCCTCACGGTCGGTGCGGATGGACTGCTGCTGGTCACTGCGGATGGGTCGGTGCACCACTCGCCGAGCATTGCGCGTGCGGTGTACGACGTCTCTGGCGCCGGCGACACGATCACCTCATGGCTCGGCGTCGCGCTCGCCGCTGGGGCAACCATTGCCGAGTCGGCATGGCTCGCCAACCTCGCAGCGGGCGTCCAGGTCGGCAAGCAGGGCACGGCGACGGTATCGAGAGATGAACTGCTCGATGCGTGGGACGAACTGGCTGGCGAGTAGTTATCAACACAGGCAGGTGTCGAGATTTTCCACAAGCAGCATGGATTTCTTGAAACTTGAGAGGCACGCGTGCGAAGCGGGGGCGGTGCCCAAAAAAGCCCCCCCCTACCCGTTAGGTAAGCGCCACCCCCCGGGGCTCCACCACACAAAACGGAAACGCGGCCATACCCAAACCCCCGGGTGTGTTGGGG
>JBBSPX010000203.1:0-3470 GCA_038258395.1 Gemmatimonadales bacterium
CGGTGATGGCGGTTTTTGTCTCACCGGCCGCGGCCGGCCTGCCGGTTGCCGCGGCCATCTGGACGGTACTGCAAGCGCAGCGTCGCGGGCGTCGGAGATGGCGCCGGATGGCCCTCGCACTTGCGCCGCTGGTGGTGGCCATTGCGGTGCTGCCGTGGGTGGGAACCGAGGCGTGGCCCTCTGGCGTTTCATTAGGTTGGCGGGGACACATTGATGGCGCATTGGGCGCGATCGGTCGTGTTCTGGGTGACCATCTGGCACCTGGGGTTAGTGCCGGTGGGTTGCGATGGCTCATCGTCGCCGACATGACGCTCATCGTGCTCGCACTGTTGGGGATCACCTGGCGGCGGACGATCCGTCCCATGCCGACCACTCGGACTGCTCGCCAGCTCTTCGAGGCGCTGGGTATCACTGCAGCGTGCCACGCTGCAGGAATGATGGCGAAGTCACTGCTGGTGCGTGGCGCGCCAGATCCAGTCGTAGCGGAGGTCTTTCCGCTTGTGGTGATCCTCACTGTGATGGTGGTCCTTGGCTTGTCGCTCTCCTGGTCGGGCTGGAGCCGGGCTGGAAAGCTGCTTTCCCTCGCGCTGGCGCTCGGATGGGCGAGCGCATCGCTCATCCTTCGCTGAGCAGGTCCGATGACGGAGCCTTTGGTCCGCACCGCAACAGTGGCCGACGTGCCGGTGATCCGACGCTTCATTGCGGGGCTTGCCGAGTACGAGAAGCTTGGCGATCAATGTGTTGCCACCGAGGCGGGCGTGCGTGCGTCGTTGTTCGGCGCCGAGCCGGCCGCAGAAGTGCTGATCGCCGAGGTGGACGGTTCGCCTGCAGGCTTCGCGCTTTTCCATCACAACTACTCGACCTTCCTGGCGCAACGCGGCATCTGGCTGGAGGATCTTTTCGTCGATCCCGCGTTCCGGGGACGTGGCGTCGGAAAGCGCCTGTTGGGGCGACTCGCCGGCATCGCGCGGGAGCGTGGTTGTGCGCGCATCAAGTGGGAGGTCCTCGACTGGAACGAACTCGCGATCGGCTTCTATCACTCGATCGGTGCGGAGCCGTCGCCGGGGTGGACTGACTTCCGGCTGTCGGGTGAGGCGCTCGAGGCGCTGGCCGGTGCCCACGCCGATCCTCAGTCCGCCAATGCGCGGGACACGGGATCGCATCCATCGATCCCGCAGATGGGTGGCACGGAACGCCGCATCTTGGTGGTCGACGACAGTCGTGACGCGGCGGACAGTCTCGGTACGATCCTCGAGTTGATGGGTGCGACGGTACGGGTGGTGTACGATGGTGCCAGGGCCCTCGATGCACTCGACACATTCAGGCCACATGCCGCGCTCCTCGACATCGGTATGCCCATGATGGACGGGTACGAGGTTGCCCGCCAGATTCGTCAGCGTGCGGATAACGCCGGGATTCGTCTCGTGGCACTCACCGGCTGGGGCCAGGACGAGGCACGCAAGCTCTCCCGCGAGGTCGGGTTCGATGATCACTGGGTAAAACCGGTCGACCCGCCGACACTGATGTCCCTCTTCACGGCCGAACCACGCTAGTGGCACTGGCGTGCGGCTGAATTCGCGCCTCGCCGGGTGCCTGGCGCTCGCGTCGCTGGCGTCGAGCCCTGCAGCGGTTCGCGGCGACCGCTGCACCGACCCCTTGCCCGATTCGGCGAGTCCCGATCTGTACTGCATCCATCTCATCGCGGCACCCGGGGTCGATTCAGTCTCCGGGCATGTGTTGCTCGATTTCGTCCCCGGTCCCTTCACCATCAGCGTCACGCGGGACGGCGTGCAGCGCTATCGCCCGACCATCGTGATTGACGGGCTGCCGCAGCCTTCCGTGCTCGATTCGACCGCGACCACGTATGTCGCATGGGTGACGACGCCGCGCTACGCCGAGTTCGTGAATCTCGGCGCCGTCACGAACGGCGTGACCGTGCTTGCGCCAGTGGAGTTCGACCAGTTCGTCATCGTGGTGAGCGCCGAGCCGTCCGCGGAGGTGCGCGAGCGCACTGGCCGGATCGTGGTGCGGGGCGGGAGTCCGAGCACCAGGCTCCAGCCGCCCGACATCCAGCAGTTTGCGCTGGCGGTAACCGGGACGACCGGCGACACGATGGCGCATGACCACGCCGGTCCACCCAGTGGCGAGGTTCGGTGGACCGGGGTGCCGATGCCGGCGGGAATCGCGATGCTCCCATCGGAGATGGCGCTCCGCCCGCCAGTCGAGCCGGTGCTTCCCGCGCCGGTTGGACCGCCGGTGATGTCTCGTCGTCCCACGCTGGTGCGACTCGCGAGTGGTGACACGCTGGCGCTGGTGGCTGGACGTGTGCAGCGACGGATTCACGGCCGCGAGTACACGATGTATGCCTTCAACGGCGAGTCGCCAGGTCCGTTGCTTTCGGTCGCGCGCGGCGCCAGGGTCACGGTGCAGTTCACCAATGCGCTCGATGTGCCCACGACTGTGCACTGGCACGGACTCCGCCACGACTGGCGGATGGACGGCGTGCCGTATCTCTCGCAGGAGCCGGTCCCCCCCGGAGGGCATTTCACCTACACGCTCACCTGTCCCGACGACGGCGTGTACTGGTACCACCCTCACGTGCGCGAGGACATGCAGCAGGATCTTGGTCTCGCCGGCAACATCGTGGTGCGGTCCGTACCGGCCACGGGGCGCGAGGAGATCGTGATGCTCGACGATCTGCTCGTCGGCGACAACGGATTGGTCCCATTCGGTGGCCAAGAGGCGACGCACGCGCTGATGGGCCGGTTCGGGAACGTCTTCCTGGTCAACGGCGAGCCCCGATGGACCGGCTCGGCGCGGGCAGGCGAGACGGTCCGATTCTGGTTCACCAACGCCGCCAACACCCGCACGTTCAACCTTTCCTTCACCAATGCGATGATGCGGCTGGTGGCATCTGATCTCGGGACGTATGATCAACCGGTGCCGGTGGAGAGCGTGGTGATCGCGCCTGCCGAGCGATATGCGGTGGACGTCACGTTTGGTGGCGGGTTGGCGGTGCTGGAGAATCGGGTGCGGGCGCTCGACCATGTGTTCGGCAGGTTCATTGCCCAGGTCGACACCCTCGGTGTGGTACAGGTGAGCGGGACTTCCCGAGCTGGCTCACCACCTTCCCGCCCGGTCGCAGCGCCACCGCTCACCGTGCCGCCGGGAGAACCTGACCTCACGCTGGCGTTCGGCGTCCGGATGACGGACCTGCCGTACGTGACATCACGCATGATGCTGCTCGATTCGGCGTACTTTCATCCGGTCGAGTGGAGCGGCACCATGGTGGGGATGAACTGGGCCACCACCAGCTCACAGGCTCACTGGTTCGTGCGGGACGTTGCAACCGGTCGGGAGAACGAGGCGATCGATTACCGGGTAAAGCAGGGCGACCGGCGGCGCATCCGGCTGGTGAACCAACGGGGATCAGTGCACGCGATGCATCACCCGATCCACCTTCACGGCCA
>JBBSPX010000204.1:0-3443 GCA_038258395.1 Gemmatimonadales bacterium
GGCACGGGTGCGGGCTTCCATCAAATCGGCGATCCGAGTGAGTCGATCCGGGATGGCGAGGATCTTTTCTTGCGCCTTCCGGCCCAGCTCGTCGAGACCGGTCAGGGTCTCAAGTTTCCAGTGGGCGATTGAGTCCTGGACAATCTTGAGATAGTCGCGAGGACCGTAGATCCCCGAGCGGCGAATCACATCCGCGAAATCCTTGAAGCCGGGGATCGTGATGCCGGGCATGTCGATCGCGGGCATGACGTAAGCCGCACTCACCAGCGCTTCGTTCGGGTCACGCTCCAGGATCTCGGTGAAGACTCGGCGGTAGAACGTGAAGTGCCGTGCTTCTTCCATCGCGATCTTTCGCAGGATCCCGCCGAGGACCGGCTCGTACTCGCCGACCACCCGGCCGGTGCCGCCATGGGACATCTGGGTGGCCCGCTCCTGTAGCGTGGTGTAGACAAACACGCGATACGGGTCTCGGTCCCATGCCGGCTGCCAGCCGCTCTTGATGTACTCGAACTTGAGGCGCTCCATCTCGCGTTGGTCGACACATCCGGTATCGCGCATGTAGTCGGAGAGCACCGCCCCATGCCGATCTTCCTCGGCGGTCCAGAGATTGTTCCAGACCGACCAGTGCGACTCCTCGCCAAGATGGGTGGCAAGCAGTCGATGGAAGATCGGCAACCCCTCTTCGGTTAGGGTGTTCAGGGCAAGCGCGGCGCGACAGGCGGCGGGGAAACCACGGACCCGGTCGATCAGGGTCTGCCGGTGGGTCTCCGGATCGGTCCCAGTCTCCGGGGCCAGGAGCTCGGCGGGAAACCAGAGTTCGCGCTTCGATTCATGCTCCGCCATGAGCGAGGCCACGATCGGCTCGAGATCCTCGAGCACCTCGACCTTGTGCGCCATGCGACGTTCGGCGTCGGTGAGTGACATATCGATCAGTCCAGTGAGTCCGAGAGTCGTTGAGAACTGTTCTCAAACGATTACACCAACTGCAATCTCGCCCGGTTGCCAACGGACTCCAAGGGCGCGGATTCAGTTCCCTTGGCAGCTCTCGCTGACGGGCGGCGTGGCCTCGCACGCGATGGCGTCGTTCATCCCGCTGGTGACCGGGCCGCACGCCGTGGTCTGGGCCGAGCGCTTGGCCTCGGCGGCAGTGGTATGCGAGGCGATGGCGCAGTTCCGACCGCCCTTGTAGACCACGCAAACCTCACATCGGACCTTCTGGGCCGAGAGCGTGCTCCAGGCGAGAAACGCCACGAACGCGACGATGATGGCGAGCCAACTCAAGGTGCGGGGTTTCACTTCGCCGGCAGCCCCACCGTCTCATCGGGCGACGTGCCATCGGTGAGCGGCGTAACCTGGGTCGACCACTTGCTCTCGAACGTGACCACAAGTCGGTGACCGAGCGAATCGGCCTCGATGTGGGTCACCTGCGGAAACTTCTTGGCATATTCGAGCGCGGCGGAGGCATCGTCGTCGGCGTAGGCTCGGCCGATCGCGACCGCGATGGCTTGTTCCGGGCCATATTTGGCCCACTCGTCGGCTGCCATGAGCCCATCGTCGGACGACACATACGGCAGGCGATCGTACGTCGGGCAGGCGGTGACGGCGACCAGCAGCAGCAACGGAACAAGGCGACGCATGAGGGCGTTCTCCCGGCAGATAAGTTGGTCCGCCCAAGATAATGCCGTTCCGGCTGGTGGCTATCCTTGACACATCGGTGGCGCTACCTACCCTTGGGCAACCCGTACCCCTCATCCCGCACCGAGGATCGCACCGCATGAGCGCCATCGGCAATATCCCGACTCCGGTCAACGAACCGATCAAGAGCTACGCGCCCGGTACGCCCGAGCGCGCCGAGCTCACGACTGCCATCAATCAGCTCGGTGGGACCGTGACCGAGATTCCGGCGATGATCGATGGTGCGCGCCACCTGGGCCACAACGCCAAGGGCGTTTTCTCGCCCCAACGGCATCAGCATCGGTTGGCCGATCTCCACGGGGCCGACAAGGGAATGCTCGAGCAGGCGATTTCCGGTGCGGTGCGCGCGCAGAAGGATTGGTCCCAGTGGCGGTTCGAGGATCGGGCGGCGGTCTTCCTCAAGGCGGCCGACCTGCTCGCCGGTCCATGGCGTCAGCGCATCAACGCCGCCACGCTCCTCGGTCAGGGCAAGACGCCTCACCAAGCCGAGATCGACGCCGCATGTGAGCTGATCGACTTCCTGCGCTTCAACGTGCATTACGCCGAGCGGCTCATGCAGGAGCAACCGGAGTCGTCTGCCAATTCGTGGAATCGGCTCGACCATCGCCCACTCGAAGGGTTTGTCTACGCGATCACGCCTTTCAATTTCACTGCCATCGGCGGCAACCTGCCGACTGCGCCGGCCCTGCTCGGCAACGTGGTGCTGTGGAAGCCGTCGCATACGGCGTCGCTCTCGAACTGGCTGGTCTACGAACTGCTGCTCGAGTCGGGGCTGCCGCCGGGTGTGATCCAGTTCGTGCCGGGCAACGCGGTCGAGGTGAGCGAGGTGCTGCTCGGATCGCCGAACTTCGCCGGTCTCCATTTCACCGGGTCGACCGCGGTCTTCCGTTCGCTCTGGCGCACCACCGCCGAGAATCTCGACCACTACAAGTCGTACCCACGCATCGTCGGCGAGACCGGTGGCAAGGACTTCATTGTCGCGCATCCGAGCGCCGATGTCGCTGCCTTCACGACGGCCCTCCTGCGAGGCGCCTACGAATATCAGGGGCAGAAGTGCTCGGCGGCGTCGCGATGCTACATCCCGCGCTCGATCTGGCCCGAGGTGCGCGACCGGATGGCGGCCGAGATCGGGATGATGAAAGTTGGCGATCCGGCGGACTTCGGTGTTTTTGTGGGCGCCGTCATCGATGAGCGCTCGTGGACCAAGCTCGACGCCGTGCTCGCGGAGGCCCGCGGTGATGCGGGCGTCGAGATCGTGGCTGGCGGCAACACCGATCGCAGTGAGGGATGGTTCGTCTCCCCCACCTTCGTCCGGGTCGACGACCCGCATCACCGCATGATGAAGGAGGAGTTCTTCGGCCCGATCCTCACCGCATATGTCTACGAGGACGGCACGTGGGAGGATGTGCTGCGATTGATCGACGATACGGCCGAGTACGCGTTGACCGGAGCCGTCTTCGCCCAGGATCGGACGGCGGTGCGTCAGGCCGATGTTGCGCTCCGGAATGCCGCCGGTAACTACTACGTCAACGACAAGTGTACGGGCGCGGTGGTCGGCCAACAGCCGTTCGGTGGTGGCCGTGCCTCAGGTACCAACGACAAGGCCGGCAGTATCCTCAACCTGCACCGCTGGAACTCGCCCCGGACGAGAACGCAAGTCGCCAACCCCCCGCCCGACGGGCGGTACCCGTACATGAAGGGCGCAGGTCACCCCGAGCGACGCGCGGGGGCGGAGCAACGACGGTCAC
>JBBSPX010000205.1:0-3433 GCA_038258395.1 Gemmatimonadales bacterium
AAGCCAGCATTAGGAGAGCCTGTGACCGCGATTGGCTAGCTTCCGCTCACGATTCATCGCTTCTCGCTTCTCGCTTCTCGAGCCTTACCCATGCCCACCATCGACCCCACCGCCTGGATCGCCCCGAATGCGACGGTCCTCTTCGACGTCACCATCGGGGCCCGGAGCTCGATCTGGTACCAGACCGTCATCCGTGGCGATGCCGACCGAGTGGTCATCGGTGAGGATTGCAACATCCAGGACCTGACCATGGTCCACGGCGACGAAGGGGTGCCCTGCCTGATCGGCTCCCGGGTGAGCATCGGCCACCGAGCCATTATTCACGGCTGCACCCTCGAGGATGACACCCTGATCGGCATGGGGGCGATCATCCTGAATGGGGCGGTCGTCCAGCGCGGCGCTGTGGTCGGCGCCGGCGCACTCGTGCGGGAGGGACAGGTGATCGAGGCCGGCACCCTGGTGGTCGGGAGCCCGGCGCGCGTGGTGCGAAGGGTCGACGATGCGCTGGCCTGCCGCCGCGAGGCCACGTGGCAGCACTATGTCATGCAGCTGGAGCGGCACCGGCAGCTTGCGTAGCCGAGCCGCGGCCGTCAAGCCGCGGTTTGGGCCGCAGCGGGCGGATCTCTTTACCTCCCGCGATGTGGAAAACATGTCTCAGTGGTCGTTTTGTGTTGTGGATTGTCCCCAGCCGCTTCCTTCCTGATATTCCCCCGTGTTGCAGCCCCCGTCCTCGTGCCATAGTTTGCTCTTCCCTCCCGATGCCCCGGCGCCTGTCATTGCACGGCAGTCCCCGGTGTGCGGCTGGGCGGGAATTTCGCGGTACCGTCGGCGCGAACCGGCGACACCTCCAGGTCATCTACCTGTCACATGTTGGCGAGGTCTCATGGAAGCCACTCCGTCGCGGGGGGCAGTTGATCTGTCCCCCAATGCCATCACGGTCCTCGAGAAGCGCTACCTGATCAAGGACGAGACGGGACAGCCGGCGGAGAAGGCAGAGGACCTGTTCTGGCGTGTCGCCACGACCGTTGCCGCCCCTGACGCCAACTATGGCGCGTCGGCCGGTGCCGTCGAGGAGCTTGCGCGTGCCTTCTATGACGTGATGGCGACGCGGCTCTTCATGCCGAACTCGCCCACCCTCATGAACGCCGGCAGGCCGCTCGGCCAGCTCTCGGCCTGCTTCGTCCTGCCGGTGGCCGACACCCTCTCCAATGGCCGTGACGGCATCTACGACACTCTCCGGGCGATGGCGCTGGTCCACCAGTCGGGCGGCGGCACGGGCTTCTCGTTCTCCCGTCTCCGGCCGCGCAACGACATCGTTCGCTCGACGATGGGCGTTGCCTCGGGTCCCGTCTCGTTCATGTCGCTCTACGATTCCTCGACCGACGTGGTCAAGCAGGGTGGCACCCGCCGCGGCGCCAACATGGGCATCCTCCGGGTCGACCATCCCGATGTGCTCGACTTCATCGCCTGCAAAGACGACACGACCAAGATCACGAACTTCAACATCTCCGTCGGTGTCACCGATGCCTTCATGAAGGCGCTCGAGCTGGGCCATGACTACGACCTGCTCGACCCGCGGACCGGGACGGCGGTCGGAACGCAGAGTGCCCAGGGCGTATGGGACCTGATCATTCAGGGCGCGTGGAAGACCGGTGAGCCGGGGATCTTCTTCATCGACCGCGCGAACCACTTCAATCCGGTGCCGCATCTCGGCGCCTACGAGGCCACCAACCCCTGCGGTGAGCAGCCGCTGCTGGCCTACGATGTCTGCAACCTCGGGTCGATCAATCTGGGTGCCTTCCTCAAGGACGGCGACATCGATTGGGAGCACCTCCGCCGTGTGGTGCACCTGACGACGCATTTCCTCGAGAACGTGATCGACGCGAACAACTATCCACTCCCCGAGATCACCGACCTCGCCCAGCGCATCCGTCGCATCGGCCTCGGTGTGATGGGACTCGCCGATCTCTTCATTCGGCTCGGGATCCCGTACGACTCCGACGAGGCGGTCGAGCTCGGCCGGACGCTCCAGCAGTTCGTCGACGACGAGTCGAAGAACGAGTCCGAGCGGCTCGCCACCGTGCGTGGCGTCTTCCCCGAGTGGGAACGGAGCATCTGGGGCCCCGATGCCACCTGCGCACGCGATGCCAACGGCGAGCGGATCCGTCCCATGCGGAAGCTCCGCAATTGCAACGTGACCACGGTCGCACCGACCGGGACCATCTCGATCATCGCCGGCTGCAGCTCCGGCATCGAGCCGCTGTTCGCCGTGGCGTTCATGCGGAATCAGGCCGGCGTGTTGATGCCCGACGTCAATCTCGACTTCCTCGAGGTGGCCAAGCACGAGGCCTGGCACTCCGACGAACTGATGGCGCGGATCGCCTCCGAGGGGCACATCAATTTCCCCGAGGTGCCGAGCAAGACGCAGCGCGTGTTTGTCACCGCCAACCAGATCTCGCCTGAGTGGCACGTCCGGATGCAGGCGGCATTTCAGGAGCACAACGACTCCGCGATCAGCAAGACGGTCAACTTCGCCAACAGCGCCACGCGCGACGACGTCGAGCAGATCTACAAGATGGCCTTCGAGCTCGGCTGCAAGGGTGTCACGGTGTACCGTGATGGCTCGCGCGACTTCCAGGTCCTCTCGACCGGCTCGACCGCGAAGAAGGTCGCCGAAGATGCGACCCGCACCGGTCGGTCCGAGGCGCGTGCCGATCTCGATGTGCTCAAGGCCGCCGAGGCCGCGACCACGGTCGAGGATGCGCGCGAGGTCGCCGCGAATGCGGCGGGCGAGCTCGCCGAGGCGCATGCCGAAATCGCGCGGTTGAGGAAGTCCGTGCACGAACTCGAGAGCGAGAACTTGCAGCGTCGCCAGAAGCGGTCACGTCCGGAAGTGCTCAAGGGCAGCACCCGCCGTTTGCAGACGCCGCTCGGTGACCTCTACGTCAACATCACCGAAGACGACAAGGGCCAGCCGTTCGAGATCTTCATGTCGCTCGGCAAGGTCGGCGGTGCGTTGATGGCCGATGTCGAGGCAATGGCACGGTTGGTGTCGCTGGCGCTGCGTTCGGGCATCTCGATGAAGGAGGTCTACCGCCAGTTGCGCGGGATCTCTTCCGATCGTGCCATCGGCCTCGGCCCCAACAAGGTGCTCTCGGTGCCGGATGCGGTTGGCATTGCGCTCGAGCGGCACATGGCCGACAAGCAGGGAATCCAGCAGGACCTGCTCGGGCCCGAGGTCGGCGCATCGAGCAACGATTTGGTCGACTCACCGCCGGTCCTGCTCACCCGCGACAACACCCAGATCATGCTCGGTGGGATGTCGGAAACGCTGGCCGGTGCGTGTCCAGATTGCGGATCCGGACTCGAGTTCGCCGAAGGCTGCATGAAGTGCCATGTCTGCGGATTCAGCGAGTGCGGGGGCCCCTCGCCG
>JBBSPX010000206.1:0-3386 GCA_038258395.1 Gemmatimonadales bacterium
CGATCCGGCCGGGACCCTCGACGACCTGCTTGACGCCGCGGATATCGTGGTGGATTGCACGCCGAAAAAGGTGGCCGCCCAGAATGTGGAGCACTACCGCGAGCGCGGCATCAAGTTCATCCTGCAGGGTGGCGAGAAGCACGGTGTGACCGGCCACTCGTTCACCGCCGAGAACAACTACGACACCGCATTCGGCCGTGAGAGCACGCGCGTGGTCTCGTGCAACACGACCTCGACGGTGCGGACGCTCTCGGCGCTCAAGCGGGCCGGGATCCTGAAGCGCGCGCGCGGGACGCTCTTGCGCCGGGCCACCGACCCGTGGGAGAGTCACCTCGGCGGGATCATGAACACGCTTGTCCCCGAGCCGGAGATCCCCAGCCACCAGGGCCCGGACGCGCAGACGGTCGATCCGGACCTCGATGTCGTGACGATGGCGGTCAAGGTGCCGGAGACGATCGCTCACCTCCACTACTGGGCGGTGCAGCTCACGCGCGAGGCCTCGAAGGACGAAGTGCTCGACGCCTTCCGCACCTCGTCCCGCATCGCGCTCGTCCGCATCGGCGACGGCCTCGTTGCGCTCAACTCCGTCAAGGAGCTCATGGCCGATCTCGGTCGTCCACATGACAATCTCTACGAGGTCGCACTCTGGGAGGACATGCTGACCGTCCAGGGCGACGAAGCGTTCTATGCGTACATGGTGGATAACCAGGCCATCGTCATTCCCGAGACCATCGACGCCATCCGGGCATTGACGGAACGGGAGTCGGACGGGGCGACTTCCATCCGCAAGACCAACGAGGCTCTCGGCATCCCATTTCACGTCGGTCGAAGCTAGTCCAGCAGGGAATTGTCCGCGAAGGGGATCCGGACGTACTCGGCCTGTGTACCGCCGATCAGGTGCCCAAGAATCCGCCAGCACTTCCGCCAGATAGCGCCGGTGCCGGTCATCCTTTCGAGCGAGCGTGATCGGGTACGCCACCCTATCATTCAATGCTATCACGTTCAGGCCGCGGCCGCCGGGTGGGTTGCATCGAACCCTCGCAATGAACCCGTCGTTCGTGAACCTGACACCACACCAAGGACCATGGCCATGAAACACATCGGCATTCAGAGGATCTTCGGCGCGACCGTAGCAACCAGCGTACTGACCTTGACGGCCTGCGCCGGAGCCGCCAACCCCCAGGGTGGTACCGGGGGCGGCATGATGGGAGGCGGCTATGGCCACGGCTGGATGGGTGGCTATGGCTGGCCTTGGATGCTGATTGTGCTTGTCGTGGTCGCGGGGCTTGTGGGATGGGCCGTTGCGCGGGGAAGGAAGAATGGCTGAGCCGATGAACCCTGAACGTTCTCGTGACATGCTGCACAAGGTCCAATCCGCCGACGGCTTCCTCGCCGCGCTGGACCAGAGCGGCGGCAGCACCCCGAATGCTCTGAGCCTCTACGGGGTGCAGGAGAGTGCATACTCCGGCGACAAGGAGATGTTTGACCGGGTCCACGAGATGCGAACCCGCATCGTCACCAGCGCGAGCTTCGACGGCGACCGGATCCTGGGCGCCATTCTCTTCGAGGACACAATGAGCCGGCAGGTCGCCGGAAAGCCGACGGCGCGCTACCTCTGGGAGGAGAAGCGGGTGGTGCCGTTCCTCAAGGTCGACAAGGGGCTGGCAGCAGGGGAGAACGGGGTGCGGCTCATGAAGCCCATGCCCCAACTGGACGAACTCCTCGAGCGGGCACTCGACAATCAGGTCTTCGGCACCAAGATGCGCTCGGTCATCACGGGGGCGAACAAGGCAGGGATCGAGGCCATCGTGGACCAGCAGTTCGAGATCGGCGGGCACATCCTGTCCCGTGGGCTGATCCCCATCCTCGAGCCCGAGGTGGACATCCACAGCCCGGACAAGGCCGACTGCGAGGCACTGCTCCGGACGAGTATCCTGACGCATCTCGATGCCCTCGAAGACGGCCGGCGGGTCATGCTCAAGTTGACCCTGCCCGACCAGGACGATTTCTATGCCCCCTGCATCGAGCACCCCAACACGCTGCGTGTCGTGGCGCTTTCTGGGGGCTACTCCCGGGACCAAGCCAACGACCTCCTGGCCCGAAACCACGGCCTGATCGCCAGCTTCTCCCGGGCACTCACCGAAGGACTCACCATCCAGCAGAGCGACAAAGAGTTTGACGCACTACTGGACCGTGCCATCCAGAGCATCTTCGAGGCGTCGAGAACGTAAACGGACCTGCCGACCGCGCCAGATCGAGTAGAGCGCCGGGATCACCAGCAGCGTGAGCAGCGTGCTCGAGAGCATCCCTCCCACCATCGGTGCCGCGATCCGTTGCAAGACGTCGGCGCCCGTGCCGTGCGACCAGAGGATCGGCAGCAATCCGGCCATGATCGCGACCACGGTCATCATCTTCGGTCGCACGCGCCCGACCGCTCCCTCTTCGACCGCCGCATCGACATCGGCTCGCGTGAGTTGCGCCCCGGTCGCGACCTTCTCGCGCCAGGCCTGATCCAGATACAGCAGCATCACCACGCCGGTCTCTGCCGCAACACCGGCCAACGCGATGAATCCGATCGCCACCGCGACACTCAGGTTGAAGTCCATCGCCCAGAGCAGCCAGACGCCGCCGACCAGCGCAAACGGCAGTGAGAGCATCACCATCGCACTCTCGACCAGCGATCCGAACTGCCAGTACAAGAGCAGGAAGATGATCAGCAGCGTGAAGGGGACGACCAGCACCAGCCTGGCAGTAGCGCGTTCCAGCGCCTCGAACTGTCCCGACCACTCGACCCGGTAGCCAGCCGGCAACGCCACATCCGCAGCTACCGCCTCGCGCGCCTCGGAGACATAGCCGCCCACATCGCGTCCTTGCAGGTCGACATAGACCACGCTCATCGCCTCGGCGTTCTCGCTCTTGAGAAGCAGCCCGCCGTCGCGGACCCCGATCGTGGCGACCTCGCCGAGTGCCACCTGCGGGCCACCGGGCGTGGCGACGAGCACACGCGCGAGATCGCCCGGATCATCCCGGAAGAACCGCGGGTACCGCACAAGAATCCCGTAGCGTTCTCGACCCGCAATCATCTCACCGGCCGACATCCCGCCAACAGCGACCTGCATCGCCGCCTGCACATCGTCGACTGAGAGGCCATGCCGCGCCGCAGCACCGCGGTTGACATCCACCGTGAGATACCGCCCAGCCACCACCGGTTCGGCATAGACCGATCCGGTCCCCTGGATGCGCGCGAGTCGCTGCTCGATCGCACGCCCGATACTATCGAGCACAACCGGGTCGGGCCCGAAGATCTTGACACCCACCGGTGTCTTGATCCCGGTGGCAAGCATGTCGAGTCGATTGCGGATCGGCATCGACCACATGTTGACGAC
>JBBSPX010000207.1:0-3230 GCA_038258395.1 Gemmatimonadales bacterium
ATGCGCGTGCTGGCCCGACGCGGGTCCTCACGTAGCGACCGCTTCGTGCTGGCGCCGGCTCGTACGGTCGACCGGGTGCTCACCCCTTCCCTTGCCTCCGGTATGCCGTCGGGGCCATCGGTCGACCGGCCCCGCCCGAGCCGGGCCGCCTTGCGGGACGCCGCCGCACGACGCCGCCGGGTGCTCGTCGTGCTGGGCGCGGTGACCCTTCTGGTGGCCGGGCTCGCCGCGTTCGGACTGCTCCCGTTGTGGTCGACCGCCGTTCCGGCGCTGCTGATTGCCGCGTTCTTGACAGTGGCTCGTCGACAGGTGCGCCGGTCGAGCGAGGCCTACTGGGACGAGGTTGCCGAGGCGCAGCCCGAGCCCAGCAACGTGATCACCCGTTCCGCAGCGCGTGTGGATGCCTCGCACGGTGCTGCCAAGCCGACCACGGTCAGGAGTGGGCACGACGCCGACCACGACCACGACGACGAGCCGACGGTCACGTTGGATCCCGAAGCCCTCAAGGAGGCCCGGGTCGGCATCGGTGTCGTCTCGACCGCCGACGGCGGATCGCTGTGGGACCCGCTACCGGTGACGCTGCCGACCTACGTCGACAAGCCGGTCGCCAAGCGCACCTTCCGGACGATCGACCTCGGCGAGCCGGGCACCTGGTCCTCGGGTCACTCGGAGGCCGCGACCGCCACCGCGGCCTCGAGCCAGCCGGCCGCTCAGAAGCGGTCTGCAGACGCGGCCGATGACGCCGCAGAGACCCCGCGCGCGGTCAACGGCTGAGCCGTCCGCGTTTTCACCGCAGCGTTTGCCCGGTGCTAGAGTTTCCCGGCGGTCGGCGCGCCTGAAGGCTCGCAATCGCACCCTTTCGGGGCTGTGGCGCAGTTGGTAGCGCGTCTCGTTCGCAATGAGAAGGTCAGGGGTTCGAATCCCCTCAGCTCCACCACATCGAACGTAGGTTCGATTATTACAGAGGTCAGGGTTTCGAAGAACGCACTTCACGCACTCTGACCTCTTTGTTTGGCTGAGGGCCGCCCCTGACAATCGACTTATCATCCCGTTAGTTGTCTTCGGGGACACAAATCAGTCCTGTATTCGTTCAACCAACGATCCGATATCAACAGGCACGGTGGTGTCCACTTCTATGCATGGACCGATACCGATCGGGCCTAACTGGCGGCACAATCTCGAATCCGTTGGAGAGTCTCGATGTCGGCGGCCTTGTGCGGCCCCGATCGGGTGCGAGATCTGTACCGATCGACTGCCACCTCTGCCGGAACCCGACAGATCACCTCGACCGCTCGTATGCCTGTGCTAGCAAGCAGCCGGGCGACTCTCGCATCGTCTCTGCCTGGCTGTATCCAGATGTCGACCACGGTCGGCTCAGACGACGAAGCCAGATTGTCGGCAAGCTTGGCCTCGGCTGCGCGGCGGAGCTCCACACCGTCAAGCACGCCACCTGATGACTCAAAGAGCGTCTCCTTGATCGTGTCCAAGTCAAGGAATCGGGCACCCATAGCTTCGGCGAGTGCACGACCTAGGGTTGTCTTGCCGGATCCCGGTACGCCCGACACAAGCACCGTGAGCTCGGCGCGTTCGCTCATCCGGTCATCGTCTCGGATTTGGATGCATCTATGGAGGCAATGGTTCGGTGGTCCCATCCGAGATGTCGACCAATGCGCTCCAGTGACCAGCCAGGTGCCGTCGTGGCTGTTGAGCGCGGCGATGTTGAGGGCCTGCCCGCCGCGAGGCCGTTGGCGCTCAATCCCGAGTTCGTACCGGGGGTGCTCCTATCCCGAGTTCCTCACGACGGCCTTTTCCGAGGAGTTTCGCTCGTGGATGACGACGTAGGCCGTGCCAAAAGCCTCCGGCCCCGCAAACCTCAGTCCTCCCTAAGCAAGTCAATCAGTACCGGTATATGGCTCCGCGGCACGCTGAGCCGGTCCACGACGAGACGGCGATATCCGGAGCTCACATGTGAGTTCCGGATACTGCCGCCCGTGTGTGACTACTTGACCTCGGAGCGGCGCAGGGAGAGCAGCCCGACGACGAGGGGAATGACGATCCAGATCATCGTGGTCGAGCCGAGCATCGCCCACTCCTTACCGGTGTTCGTGGCGCCATCGAAGAGCACCACCTGCGTCTTGTTCCAGTCGATCCACGGCTGCAGGTCCTCGAACCACGAGCGCACCTGGGCCAGGAGGACGAGGACGCCCGGCATGACGAATGAGACGACGAAGTAGCCCACGATCGCGGCCGCGGAGTTGCGTAGCACGACACCGAGGGTGAAGCCGATGGCCATTCCGACCAGGTCGCCGAGCACCATCTGGGGCGCCATGGACAAAGAAATGTCCCACACGGTGTCGACGCCGGCGAGTGCGGAACCGGCCACGTTGCCGAGGGCGCCAACCGCGAAGGTGACGGCCATGGAGCCGAGGCCCACGAGGAGGGTCGCGATCGCCTTGGCGCCGATCACGTGTCCGCGGCTCGGCACCAGGGTGAACGTGGTGAGTCCGCTGCGCTGGCTCCACTCACTCGTGACGGCCAGGATCGCGATGATCGGCAAGATCACCGACATCGGGAACCCGCTCGCCCTCACGAAGTTCGGGTAGGTGACGTCGCTGTTGAGGCCGAAGACGAGGAGCGACCCGGCCGAGATGGGCGACAGGACGCCGATGCTGACGAGCATCCAGAATCCCGAGCGGGTGTTGAACATCTTGCGCAGCTCGACCTTGACGAGTCGGCTCGTCGGGATGGGACGGACGGTCCGGCGGACCGGTGCGGACTCCGTGGTGGCGGTGGCCGGGGCGATCGTGGCGGTCATGCTGCAACTCCTTCGCGTTGGGTGTCGGCAGTGAGAGAGAGGAACATGTCTTCGAGCCCGGCGCCCTCGGCGGAGCGGAGCTCGGTGAGCGCGATGCCGGCGGTCAGGGCCACGGCCCCGACACGAGCGGGGTCGGCATCGGTGCGGACCGAGCCGTCGCTGGCGAGTGTGTTGGGGATCCCGGCTTGCTCGAGGGCGTGGGCGAGGTCGCGCGGTGTCGTCGAGCGGGCGAGGGTCCCGGCCGCGGCGAGGAGCTCTTCCTTGGTGCCGGACGCGACGATCTTGCCGTTGCCGATCACGACCAGGTCGTCGGCGATGACCTCGATCTCGTGGAGCAGGTGTGAGGACAACAGCACCGTGCCGCCCTGGCTGGCGAAGACCGTCAGCAGGTCGCGCATCCACCGGATCCCGGCAG
>JBBSPX010000208.1:0-3174 GCA_038258395.1 Gemmatimonadales bacterium
AGACGCGCGAGGGGTAGGGCGAGAACCGAGAAGCGAGAGGCGAAAGTGGCATCTCGACCAAGCACCGGAGGCGCGGGTGGAGGGATCTGCACTTCTCGAACAACAACGTGCCGATCTTTGCGCTGCGCGGACCTTCGGGCCGCTCCGGTCGGGATGACTTCTCGTTTCTCGTTTCTCGCTTCTCGCTCCTCGTTGATCGTTGATCGTCCGTCGACCTATCTTCCGATATGCCTTCCCATCACGCCGCCGACCCGTTCCGCCGTCTCGAACGCATCGCAGTCGAGATCCTTGATGCCCCCGACGCCCTCGCCGAGGGGGTGGCGCGCCGGATCGCCGACCTGATCCGGGCCCGCGCGGTCGAGGGGCGCCAAGCGGTCCTCGGTTTGGCGACCGGATCAACGCCGGTCGGCGTCTATCGGGAATTGGTCCGGATGCACCGGGACGAGGGGCTGTCGTTCGCCAACGTCGAGACCTTCAATCTCGATGAGTATTGGCCGATGGATCCGACCTCGATCCACAGCTATCGCCGCTTCATGGCTGAGCATCTGTTCGACCTGGTCGACCTCGACCCGGCCAGGTGTCATGTCCTGCCTGGCAACATTCCGAAGGAGCAGGTCGACTCGGCGTGTCTGGACTATGAGGCGCGGATCCGCGCTGCGGGCGGCATCGACATCCAGCTTCTTGGCATTGGCAAGACCGGGCACATCGGCTTCAACGAGCCGGGCTCCGGGATCGATTCCCGGACTCGCTTGATCACCCTCGATGCGGTCACGCGGCGCGATGCCGCCGCCGATTTTTTCGGCGAAGCGAATGTCCCCCGTCAGGCGATCACCATGGGTGTCGCCAGCATCCTCGAGGCGCGAGAGATCCTCTTGCTGGCCACCGGTGAGCACAAGGCCACCATCCTTCGGCGTGCGGTCGAGGGTGAGATCGATCATGCGGTGGCCGCGACCTTCCTGCAGCGGCACGGCAACGCGACGATCTATGCGGACCAGGCGGCGGGTGCCGAACTGACGCGCGTCGCCACGCCATGGCTGCTCGACGAGGTGACCTGGACCGACGAGCTGGAACTGCGTGCGGTGGTCTGGCTGTCGCTCACCACCGGCCGCGCGATCCTCAAGCTCACCGACGTTGACTACGCCGAGCATCACTTGAGTGCGTTGCTCGCTCGGCACGACGGGATGCCGGGCGTCGTGAATGGCCGTGTGTTCAACATCCTTGGTGCCAAGATCCGTGGTCGCTCCAAGTTGCCGAAGGCAAAGACCGTCGTCTGCTTCTCGCCGCATCCCGACGACGACGTGATCTCCGCGGGCGGCATCCTCCGGAAACTGCATCTGAACGACAACCGGATCATCGTGGCGTACATGACGAGCGGCAACATCGCCGTCTTCGATCACGATGTGCTCCGGTACGTCGAGATCCTCGAACGTCTTGCCGCCGACGAACGACTCGGGCGCCGGAAGGTCGACTCGCTGACGGCGAACGTGCGCGCATTCCTTGAGGCAAAGACCCCCGGGCAGGTCGACTCGGCGGAGGTGCAGGACCTCAAGCGGATCATTCGCGAGGGCGAGGCGATCAGCGGGATCGAGACGCTCGGCATCTCGCGCGACGGTGCGCGATTCCTCGATCTGCCGTTCTACCAGACCGGCGCGGTCAAGAAGAACCCGATCGGGCCCGCCGACGTGCAGATCGTTCGCGAGTTGCTCGAAGACGTTCAGCCTGATCTGGTGCTGGTCGCGGGCGACCTCTCTGATCCTCATGGCACGCATCGACTCTGCAAGGACGCGATCGATAGCGCGATTGCAGAGACGTATCCAGCGGGGAGTGATCGCCCGGATGTCTGGCTCTATCGCGGTGCATGGCAAGAATGGCCGGTGACCGAGGCGACGTGGCTGGTGCCGCTCGCCCAGGAGGAGCTCGCGCTCAAGATCCAGGCGATCTTCAAGCATCAGTCGCAGAAGGACTCGGCACCATTCCCCGGCCAGGACGCACGCGAGTTTTGGCAGCGGGTCGAAGCCCGGAACAAGGAGACCGCTGGCCTGCTCGACCGACTTGGCCTCGCGGAGTACTTCGCGATGGAAGCGTACGTGGTGGCGGAGTAGAGGATGAAGGATGAAGGATGAACGATTGGGTATCCTTGATCCTTCATCCTTGATCCTTCATCCTTCACTCTCTCTCGTCACCCCGGATCCCGCACATGGCTCTTCCCGGTCGTCGGCTCAATGTGGTTCAGACCGGTCGATGGGCCACCATTGGCCTGTTTGTGCTGGCCATGATCGCGGCACTCCGGGTCGGCAGCTCCCTGATCATCCCGGTCCTGATGGCGGGGCTGTTGGGGTTGCTGCTGGCGCCGGCGGTCGCTTGGCTGGTGCGACGCGGGCTGCCCCATCCGGTGGCAGCAGGACTGGTGATGCTCGCCGTGGTCGGTGCGGTGGGGACCACGATCATGATGCTGTCGGGCCCGGCCACGACCTGGCTCGCAGACGCCCCGAAGACACTCTCCCAGGCCGAACGCAAGATCCGCCGACTCACCAAGCCGATCGAGCAGCTTCAGGCCACAGCCAAGAAGGTCGAGGAGGTGGCCCAGAGCGGCACCGGGCAGACGCGGCAGCAACAGCGTCCGACGGGGCAGGCGGCACCGGGAGGACTGTTCCAAAAACTCTCGGGCACCACGATCTCGTTCGTGGGCGCCCTCGTCACGGTGATCTTCCTGTCGTACTTCCTGCTCGCGACCGCGCACCGCTTCCGTGAAAAGCTCGACGACTTGCTGCCCGAGGCCGGACACGCCCAGGTGATCGAGGCGATCTCGGAGATGCAGCAGCAGATGTCGCGTTATCTGTTGACCGTCACCTCGATCAATATCGCGCTCGGGCTGGTGACGTGGGGGGTGATGGTGCTCAACGGGATGCCCAATCCGGCGCTTTGGGGGGTGGTCGCCGGCGTGCTCAACTTCGTGCCTTACCTCGGCGCGCTGGTCACCCTCGCCATCATTCTTCTGGCGGGACTCGTCTCCTTCGACGAGTCGGGCCGCGCATTCCTCGCGGCCGGTTCGTTCTTCTTCGTCAACTTTCTCGAAGGCAACCTGATCACCCCGACCATCATGGGGCGGCGGCTGCCGCTCAATCCGGTGGCGATCTTCGGCGGGTTGCTCTTCTGGGGATGGCTCTGGGGCAT
>JBBSPX010000209.1:0-3109 GCA_038258395.1 Gemmatimonadales bacterium
CGCTGATCGAGTGGCGCGGCATCCCGGTCCGGACGTTGGGCAACGTCATCCAGATTCCTGGCCAGACGCTGTTCGTCGCCGAGGCGTGCAGCGGACTGCGGTCGCTCACGGCACTGATCGCACTCGGCGTGATGATCGGCGGCATCTGGCTCCGGACGGTGCCAGCGCGCCTGCTCATCCTGGCCATCGCGATCCCGGTGGCCATTGTCGTGAACGGCTTCCGGATCTTTCTGACCGCGTTCCTCATGCACTTCGTCTCACCAGAACTCGGCACCGGCTTCATGCACACCTCCGAGGGATGGGCGATGTTCGTGCTCGCGTTCGGCGTGATCGGCGCGATCGCAGCGGTGATCCGGTTCGGTGAGACGCGTTTCCTTCGCTGGCGAGGAGTGGCCGATGCGTAAATGGCAGACGTGGCTGCCGGGCAGCTTGCTCACGGTGGGCGTCCTGCTCAACGGCACCCTGGTCTCGAGACGCTCGGGCATCACGCCGATCGCCGGCGACCTGCAGACGGTGGCCGACACGATCATGGGGATTCCAGCCACCGACATCCGCGTGGGTGCCGATGAGGCACGCGTCGCGGGGTACTCCAATTACATCGTCCATACATTCGAGCTACCCGACAGCCGACTGCTCAACATCTACGTCGGCTACTACGATGAGCAGCGTCAGGGCAAGACGATCCACTCGCCGCGGAACTGCCTGCCGGGCAACGGCTGGGAACCGATCAGCCGCAAGGTGATCGAGGTGCCCTCGGAGCGATTCGGCAGCGTCGGCATCAATCGGTACGAGCTGGTCCGTGAGCAGGAGCGGGCCATCGTCTTCTACTGGTATCAGGGGCGTGGCCGCGTGGCCAGCAACGAGTATCTGGTCAAGTACCAACTGCTCCGCGATGCGGCGCTCCGCGGCCGCACTGAAGAGGCGCTCGTGCGGATTGTCGTCCCGGTGATCGGCGACGATGTCGACACCGCCGACCGGATCGGTCGCCAACTCGCCGGCCCGCTCATCGACGACGTCGAGCGCGTCCTGCCACAGTTCTGAGCCTCGTGCCGAATGCGGAGTTCGATCGGCTCGGGCGCGGGGCGGCGTCGGGCCCGAGGCAACTGGCGCGCAGGGCGCTGATCCGATGCCTGCCGCCCTCACGCTTCGTGACTGCGCGCGGTGCACAGTGGCTGCACCGCTGGACCTTCGACGACGGCCCACATCCAGAGCATACACCACGGATCCTTGATGTCCTCGGGCAGTACGGCCTCTCTGCCGCGTTCTTCATGATCGGAGAAGCCGCCGAGCGGCAGCCTGACCTGGTGCGCCGTATCGTGGCGGAAGGGCATCTACTCGGCTCGCACTCCTACGCCCATCCCGCCGCCGGAACTCTGCATGGTGGGGCCTGGCTCGATGAGATGCGTCGGGGTAGGACGGTGATCGAGCAGATCATCGGACGATCGGTACCGGCGTTCCGACCGCCACATGGGCATCTCGAGCTGGGAACTTTGGGCCGATTGCTTGTAGGGGATTGGCAGATCGTCCTGTGGAGTGTTGACCCCAAGGACTACGCCGCCGTCACCGCCGAGGCAGTCATCGACCACCTCCATCAGGCGCGCATCACCGAGCGAGACATCGTGCTTTTGCATGACACCGCCGCGCCAACCGCACAGGCGCTCGAATCGTATCTGGCAACAGTGCCTGAGGGGACTGCCCGGTGACGATGGGTTGGCGCATCGTCTACTTCGGCACCGACTGGAGCGGCGAGAATCGGACCTCGGCACAACACGTGGCTCGCTGGTTGGCCGGGCGCCATGAGTTGCTCTTCTTCGAGTGTCCGGGGTTGCGCGCTCCATCCGGATCGTCGCGCGATGTGCGCCGGATCTGGACCAAGATGACGGCTGCGTTCCGGGCTCCCCGTCAACCGCTCCCCTCGGTGCAGGTCCGCACACTGCTGCAATTGCCGTGGCACCAGATCCCTGGCATTGCATCGCTCAACCGCGCCCTGTTGCAGTTCCAGGTCAGACGCGCCCTGCACGCGGCTGGACCGCGCCGACCAGACCAGCCCCTCATCTCGTGGTTTCTGGTGCCCCATCTCTCCGCGCTGGCCGGCACATTGGGCGAGGACCTCACCGTCTACTACTGCGTCGATGACTTCGCGGCGTTCCCCGGGATCCATCCGGAGGCAGTGCGCGCCTGGGAAGCCGAACTGACGGCGCGTTCCGACATCGTGTTCGTCACATCGGCGACCTTGATCGATCGGATGAAGGCACTCACGGACCATGTGGTCCACGCACCTCACGGCGTCGATGTGGCGCACTTTGAGCGCGCGCGCATCCGGCCTGCGACGCGACCCAGTGAGCTCCCGCCGACCGGACCCATCATCGGGTATTTCGGTTCCGTCGCGGAATGGATCGATCTGGACCTCATTCAGCGGCTGGCCGAGCGGCGACCCGGGTGGCAATTCGTCCTGATCGGTCGGCCTGCTGTCCCGATCGACCAACTCCCGGTCGGCCCCAACATTCACCTGCTGGGACAGCAACCGTATGAGCGCCTCCCCGAACTGGGCGCATGGTTTGATGTTGCGATCATCCCGTACCGGAAGACCCGGCAGGTGATGCACGCGAATCCGATCAAGCTGCGAGAATACCTCGCGATGGCGAAGCCGATCGTGACCATCTCGACACCGGAGATCGATCAGTTCGCAGAGCTCGTCACCATCGCCGACGGCACGGACGAGTGGGAAACCGCGATCGCGGCTGCTCTTGCCGAGCCGGATCCTCGGGAACGGATCACACGTCAGATTACGGCCGCCGAAGCGATGACTTGGGACCGCCGTCTCCTGGAGGTCGAGGCAGTGACTCGCGCGGCCCTCGCGGAACGCGCACCGTGAGCCAGCCCAGCACGATCGCGATCACTGGGGCCAGCGGCTTCCTCGGCCGGGCCCTCGTCGACGCCGCGGCAGAACGCGGCACGATCGTCCGCGCACAGTCGCGACGGATTCGGGCCGACGGAGGTGGCGTCAGTTGGGTCGCAGGTGACGTGCGTGATCGTCGGGCGATCGAGTCGTTGCTCACGGGTGTCGATGCCGTCGTCCATTGTGGCGCGACGCTGCACGGCACCGACA
>JBBSPX010000210.1:0-3092 GCA_038258395.1 Gemmatimonadales bacterium
GACCGGCTGCCGAAGGAGATCCCCGGTCTCGAGGCCCGACTCGTCTCGCGCTTCGAGTGGGGGATGGTGGCCGACGTCAAGTCGCCCGACCTCGAGCACCGGATCGCGATCCTGCGCAAGAAGCAGCAGCAGGACCACCTCGAGACGATGATCCCCGACGACGTGCTCCGGTTCATCGCCGAGAGCGTGCGCTCGAATGTGCGCGAGCTCGAGGGATGCATCATCAAGTTGCTGCTCTTCGCGTCGCTCCGGCACCGCGAGATCTCGATCGAGCTCGCCCGCGAGGCACTGGCCGACAAGATCCGGCCAAGCGACGACGCCGACCACCGTCAGGGCGCGCTGCCGAGCATCGAGCGGGTCCAGGAAGTGGTCGCGCGGCGCTGGGGTGTGACTCCCGAGGGGCTCCGCAGCAAGGCGCGCATCAAGACGCTCACCGTGCCGCGGCAGATCGCAATGTTCCTCGCGCGCGAAATGCTGCAGATGCAGCTCGTGGAAATCGGCCAGGCGTTCGGTGGTCGGGATCACTCGACCGTGATCCATAGCGTCGACAAGGTGCAGTCGCAGTTGCAACGGGACCGACAGTTCAAAGACCGCGTGGATTCTGCCCGGCAGGAGTTGCTCACAGCCTGATGCACACTGTGCACGACGACGCGTGGACAGAATTGGAGAATCTGGATAGCCGTGGGGAAACGGGATGGTCATCCCCATTACCCACGGATCTATCACAGCAGCAGAACCGCGCAGCACGTTGCGCATCAACGGGTTCGGGAGTTGATCCACTTTTCCCGACCCTCTACTACGACTACTAGATTGCTTATCCTGTTGTAATCGTAGAAACCTGGGCACCGGGGACCACATGAAGTTCACCATCACACGTGAGCAACTCGCCGAGGGTGTGAGCGCCGTCAACGCGGCCGTACCGAGCAAGACCACCTTGCCGGTGCTCGCGAACGTGCTGCTCGAGGCGACCAAGGACGGACTCCGACTGTCGGGGACCGACCTCGACATCGCGGTGGGCACCACGGTGCCGGCCTCGGTCGACCAGGAAGGCGCCATCACGCTCCCGGCCCGGAAGCTCGTCGAGTTGGTGCGTGAGCTGCCGAGTGCCGGTATCCGCGTCACCACCCAGGGCGAACAGCGCGTCACGATCGAGTGCGGTCGTTCGAAGTTCAAGTTGCTCGGGCTGCCGCGCGAGGAGTTCCCGGCGTTTCCGCAGGTGAGCTTCGACAAGGCCGGCAAGACCACGGCGCGCGATCTCCAGAAGCTCGTCGCCCATGTTGCCTTCGCCGCCAGCACCGAGGAGAGCCGTCCGATCCTCAACGGCGTCCTCTGGCAACTCACCGAGGATCGCATGCGCATGGTCGCGACCAACGGTCACCGACTCGCCAAGATGGAGATCCCGATCCAGGGCGCCGCCTCCGAGGCGGCCGATCTGATCGTGCCGCCGAAGGCGCTCGAGCAACTCCGCAAGCTCTTCAATCCCGACGACGAGATCGAGATCGGCCGCTCCGAAAACCATCTCGCCTTCCGCTCAGCCTCGACGGTGGTCTACACCAGGCTGATCGAGGGACCGTACCCGAACTACGAGCAGGTCATCCCGCGCGAGAACGACAAGGTCGCCACCGCCGAGAAGGCCGCGTTCATGTCGGCGATTCGGCGGATGAGCATCGTGGCCTCGGATCAGACCCACCGGATCCGCTGCTCGTTCGGCGAGGGAAGCTGCAAGATGTCGGTTACCACGCCTGACCTGGGCGAGGCGCAGGAAGAACTGACGGTGACCTACGAGGGTGAACCGCTCGACATCGGCTTCAACGCGAACTACCTGCTCGAAGTCATGAAATACATGCCCACCGACGAGATCCGGATGACGTTCAAGGCGCCCGAGCGCGCCGCGACGGTCGAACCGGTCGGCTGGGATGACCCTGCGGCGTACCTGACGTTGGTGATGCCACTCCGACTGCTTGATTGAGGCGAGAACAGATGCCACGATATCTCCTCCCCGCTTTCCTCTTCGTCGCCGCCCTGCCGCTCTCGGCCCAGACCGTCTGGCCCGACGAAGGCGTTCGCACCTGGGCGCCGCGGCCGACCGAGTCGGCGATCACCGCCAACGACCTCCGAACCCGGCTGTACCAGATTGCCGATGACTCGATGATGGGTCGGCAGGTCGGCACCCGCGGTGGCGTCATGGCCACCGACTACATCGCCGCCGAGTTCAAGCGGATCGGCCTCGTGCCGGCGGGAGAGAACGGCAGTTACTTCCAGGACATCCACTACGCCCGGCATGGCTACGACCAGGCCGTGTCGACACTTGCCGTCTCAGGCACGGCACTGGTCGCTGGCACCGATTGGGCGCCGCAGCCGCCATCCGCAGTCGGAGCTCTCAGCGGCGACGCCGCCTTCAAGGAGGTCCCGACAGTCTTTGGGGGCCGGTTCGGAGATAGCACCACCGCGCTCACCGCGGCGATGGTGCGCGGCAAGGTGGTGATCTTTACCGAGCCAACGATGACCGAGGTTCGCACCAACTCCGGCACGCGTCAGGTCCCGGCGCCCGGCAATTACACCGTGGCGCAAGACGCCGGCGCCGCCGGAATCTTCGTGATCGGGATTCCGGCCGAGGCGGCGTTCCGCGCGCGCAACAGCATTCCGACCCACACGGATGGTGCGACCACCGTTGGCGCTACCGTCATGCTACAGGCCGCCGAGCAGATTCTTGGTGCTCCCGTATCGGGGATGGCCATCGGAACAGCTGGCAAGGCCGTGACGGGCCGCTGGAGCTATGCCGAGACACCACTCGAGTACCCGACGCGCAACGTGATCGGTCTGCTTCCCGGCAGCGACCCGAAGCTCAAGGGTGAGTACGTGGTTCTGGGCGCGCACAACGATCACGTGGGCATGGTCCGCGCCAACATCCGTCCGGAGCATGATTCGCTCCGGGCGTTCAACACCGTGCTCCGGCCACAAGGCGCCAACGACCGGGTTGCACTCGACGCCGTCACCCCGGCACAGTGGTCTGAGATCAACGCGCTGATCACGCGTGCCCGGAGCATCCGGCCGGCCAGGATCGATAGCGTCAACAACGGCGCCGACGACGA
>JBBSPX010000211.1:0-3084 GCA_038258395.1 Gemmatimonadales bacterium
ATCATCACCGACCTGTCCAAGGTCCGCAACATCGGGATCATGGCCCACATCGACGCGGGCAAGACCACGACGACCGAGCGCATCCTCTTCTACACCGGCATCAACTACAAGATCGGTGAGGTCCACGAGGGCGCAGCCACCATGGACTGGATGGAGCAAGAGCAGGAGCGGGGGATCACCATCACCTCCGCAGCAACCACCTGCCACTGGAAGAACCACCAGATCAACATCATCGACACCCCCGGTCACGTCGACTTCACGGTCGAGGTCGAGCGCTCGCTGCGCGTCCTCGACGGCGCCGTCGCCGTGTTCGACGGGGTCGCCGGTGTCGAGCCGCAATCGCAGACGGTGTGGCGTCAGGCCGATCACTACAAGGTGCCGCGGATCTGCTTCATCAACAAGCTCGACCGCACCGGCGCCAGCTTCGACTTCTGCGTGTCGACCATCAAGAGCCGGCTGAACGCGGTTCCGGCTGTCATCCAGTTACCGATCGGTGCCGAGGGCGACTTCATCGGCGTCATCGACCTGGTCCGGATGCGTGCGCTCACCTGGCGCGGCGAGACGACGATCGGCGAGGACTACACCGTCGAAGAGATCCCTGCCGAGCTCGCCGACAAGGCCCGGGAAGCGCACCATGCGCTGATCGAGCGGGTCGCGGACTTCGACGAGGAGCTGATGGAGACCTACCTGCTCGACGAGGATTCGGTCACACCGGAGATGCTCGCGCGGGCCGTTCGCACGGGCGTGCTGGCCTCGAAGATCACCGCCGTGCTGTGTGGCAGCGCCTTCAAGAACAAGGGCGTCCAGCCGCTGCTCGACGCCGTGATCGCCTACCTGCCGTCCCCGTTGGACGTGCCCGCCATCGACGGCTTCAAGCCCGGCGACGAGAGCGTCCGCATCGAGCGGCATCCGAACGAGTCCGACCCGTTCTCCGCACTGGCATACAAGATCGCCGCTGACCCGCACCTGGGCCGGCTGACCTACATCCGCCTCTACTCAGGGCGGCTGGAGTCGGGGTCGACGGTGCTCAACGCGACCAAAGGTCGCAAAGAGCGGATCGGCAAGATCTACCAGATGCACGCCAACAAGCGGCAGGAGATCGCGTCGGTCGGGGCCGGTCAGATCGTCGCGGTGATGGGTCTGAAGGACACCACCACGGGCGAGACCCTGGCCGACATCTCCAAGCCGGTCCAGCTCGAGTCCATGGACTTCCCGGCGCCGGTCATCGAGCAGGCCATCGAGCCGAAGACGAAGTCGGACCAGGAGAAGCTGGGCACCGCGATCCAGCGCCTGGCCGAGGAGGATCCGACCTTCCGGGTGCATACCGACGACGAGACCGGTCAGACGATCATCGCGGGGATGGGCGAGCTCCACCTGGAGATCCTCATCGACCGGATGAAGCGCGAGTTCAGGGTCGAGGCGAACATCGGCAAGCCGCAGGTCGCCTACCGCGAGACCCTCCGTCGCAAGGTGCAGAAGGTCGACTACGTGCACAAGAAGCAGTCCGGCGGTTCTGGCCAGTATGCGAAGGTCATCATCGACCTGGAGCCGTTGGAGCCGGGTTCGGGCTACGAGTTCGTCAATGCCGTCAGCGGAGGCCGGATTCCCAAGGAATACATCCCTGCGGTCGACGACGGTATCCAGGACGCCATGCAGTTCGGCGTGCTGGCCGGCTACCCGGTGGAAGACATCAAGGTCACGCTGCAAGACGGCGCGTACCACGACGTCGACTCCTCCGAGCTCGCCTTCAAGATCGCCGGTTCGATGGTGTTCAAGGAGGCCGCGCGTCGTGCAGATCCCGCCCTGCTCGAGCCGATCATGGCCGTGGAGGTGACGACTCCGGAGGACTACCTCGGCACGGTGATCGGCGACCTGAACGCTCGTCGCGGCCAGGTCCAGTCGATGAACGATCTACACGGCAACAAGGTGATCGAGGCCCTGGTACCGCTGTCGGAGATGTTCGGATACGTCGGTGACCTGCGCTCCAAGACCTCGGGCCAGGCCTCGTACTCGATGGAGTTCCACGCCTATGCCGAGACACCGAAGAGCATTGCCGAAGAGATCATCCAGAAGGCCCGGGGCGAGTAGGACGTAGGCCGCAGACCCGATCGGAGATTGACGGACGTACGCGCGTCCGTAGACTGACTCCGGACAAAACGGCACAGACCCAAGACAGAACAAACACAGAGCACGCCCCGCGATCGCGTGGCAACATCCAAGAAGGAGCGTCAGTGGCCAAGGCCAAGTTCGAGCGGACCAAGCCGCACATCAACATCGGCACCATCGGGCATATCGACCACGGCAAGACCACGTTGACCGCGGCGATCACGAAGGTGCTGCACGACAAGTACCCGACGCTGAACGCCGCCTCCGCGTTCGACCAGATCGACAAGGCGCCAGAGGAGCGGCAGCGCGGTATCACCATCTCCATCGCGCACGTCGAGTACCAGACCGAGTCGCGCCACTATGCGCACGTCGACTGCCCGGGTCACGCCGACTACATCAAGAACATGATCACCGGTGCGGCTCAGATGGACGGCGCCATTCTCGTGGTGGCCGCGACCGACGGCCCGATGCCGCAGACTCGTGAGCACGTGCTGCTGGCGCGCCAGGTCGGCGTGCCGGCGATCGTGGTCGCGCTGAACAAGTGCGACATGGTCGACGACGAGGAGATCCTCGAGTTGGTCGAGCTCGAGGTGCGTGAACTTCTCAGCGAGTACGAGTACGACGGCGACGACGTTCCGGTCATCCGGGTCGCTGCGTTCCCGGCGCTGAACGGCGACGCGAAGTGGGGCGAGGCCATCATGGAGTTGATGGGCGCCGTCGATGAGCACATCCCTCAGCCGGTCCGTGAGATCGACAGGCCGTTCCTGATGCCGGTCGAGGACGTGTTCACCATCACAGGCCGTGGCACCGTGATCACCGGCCGTATCGAACGCGGTGTGGTCAAGGTGAACGAGACCGTCGACATCATCGGCATCCGCCCGACCAAGCAGACCACCACGGTCACCGGCGTGGAGATGTTCCGCAAGTTGCTCGACGAGGGCCAGGCGGGTGAGAACGTCGGCCTGCTGCTGCGTGGCA
>JBBSPX010000212.1:0-3083 GCA_038258395.1 Gemmatimonadales bacterium
GTCAGCACTTTTCCACACCCGGAATGTGCGAAGCGGCGGTGATCCATGGGATCGCCGCCGCTTCGCATTCCTTTCCGAGCCAGCCCGGGAGGCTCCAACTCACTGACTGACTCGGCGTCCTTCCCCATCCAGCGGGATGGTTCCGGGCGATGGGCGATGAGGGATTTGAACCCCCGACCTCGCGCATGTGAGGCGCGCGCTCTAACCAACTGAGCTAATCGCCCGCTCGAGCGGGATGGCATCATAGCATTCTTCGGATCGACCTGCAAGCCAATGGCCCCGGAGGGATTCGAACCCTCGACCCTCGGATTATGAGTCCGGTGCTCTAACCACCTGAGCTACGAGGCCTAAACCAAATAACTGCAATATCTTACGGCTGACAATTAAAGTAAATTGTTTTCCACATGACTGGGCCGTATACCCCCTACCCCATCCAAATTCCGCTCGAAAGGCCGCTCACTTCGCCCCTCCAGAAAGCTTCGGGCCGCGGACCCGTTCGTACAGTTCCAGATGCGCTTCGGTCATCCGGTCGATCGTGAATCGTTCCTTCACGCGGCGGCGTCCGTTGGCGCCGAGTCGTTCGCGAAGTTCGGGATCGTCGGCGAGGGTGCGCATCGCACCGGCGAGCTGCACTGGATCGCGCATCGGGACTTCGAGGCCCGTCTCCATGTGCGTGTTCACTTCACGCACTCCCGAGGGGACATTGGTCGTGATCACCGGACGTCCGGCGGCCATCGCCTCGAGCAGGACCATCCCGAACATCTCATCGACCGTGACCGAGGGCAGGACGAGGAAGTCGGCGTCGGCCATGCGGCGTGGCAGGTCCTCGTCGGGATACTCACCCCAGAATTTGACGCGGTCCTGAATCGCGAGTGCGGTCGCAAGGGTCTGGAGACGATTCAACTCGGGCCCTGTCCCGACAATGTCAAGTCGCATCTCGGGGACGAGTTCCACCGCACGCAACAGGAAGTCGACGCCCTTGAACGGCACCAGTTGGCCGATGAAGAGCGCGTGGGGCGGATTGCCGGGCGGTGGAGGTGGCACCAGTTCCCAGCGACGCTCGTCGATCCCGAAAGGAATGATCTCGATCTTGTGCTCGAACCCCTTGAGCTCCTTCGAGAGAGCCACGTGCGCGGTGCTTGGCACGATGATCGCCTCGGCGCGCTTGAGGGCATACCACCCTGGAACCCGGTAGATCGCGCTCGGATAGTCGGCGTGGTGGGTGACCACGAGCGGCGCCAGCGAGGGCCTGAGCGCGTAGCTCACGTCGGCGAGCGAGTGCGGCTGGTGCAGATGGATCACATCGGCACGGCGCCAAGCGGCAGCGATATAGGCCGGTGCAAGCTCCTGCGAGCCGACCGGCGCAAATGACCAGGCCCTCGTGACGGCGGCCCGCCGTTTCTGCCCAGGTCGGGGATCACCGAACCGGGTGACCGCGACGACCTCGGCCTCGTGCCCGCGCTCCGCCAGCCCTTCGGCGAGCCCTTCGACCACTCGCTCCATCCCTCCGGACCGCGGCCAGTAGTACTTCGAGAGCTGGAGTACGCGCATGGGGTGGAAAGTAACGGCGGTCCCACCATCTTTGTCGGGTGCGCATCCTGATCCTCTCCCCTGACCTCCCCTCCCACGGCGTGGTCCAATCGCTCGCCGCCCAGGGCGTCGAGCCGGTCGTGGCACTCGCCAGCGGCGAATCTCGAACCCACGGTGTGATCCGCTATGAGCGCGTCGCCTCACGCGGGGATCATGGTGACCCCCTCCACCTTCGCTGGTCGAAGAAGGCGTTGCGAACATTGGTGCGTGATCTGCGTCCCGACCTGATCCACGTCGTCGGCGATCCGTGGATCCCGACCGCGGAGAGTGGCGCCGCAGCGGCGCGTCATCTCGGGATCCCGTACGTGTTGGTTGGTCAGTCGAGTGTGGGCGGACCGAATGGGCTCACGGCACGCTGGCAATCGAAGCGCGTGCATGATGGTGCGGCGGGTTTGGGAGGCGTCAGCCGCACGGCGCTCCGTCATCTCGCGGGCGACGGCGCGAGTGTGCCGACGGTGGTGCTGCCACATCCAGGGTTTGAGATCCCACTTTCGACCCTCGATCGGCCGGTGCCCGCGTTCCCGACCTTCCTGGTGGTCGGGCGGATCCTCCCCGAACGGGGTCTCGACATGCTGTTCGACTCCCTGGCCACCTGTTTCGGAGAATGGCGGCTCAAGATCGTCGGGACCGGACCGGCGCAGGTCGAGCTGGAGGCGCACGCTCAGCGGCTGGGGCTTTCGTCCCGAATCGAGTGGCTCGGCGGCTTGCCGCGGACTGAGCTGGCGCGGCTCTGGCCAACAGTCGACCTGATCGTGGCACCGTCACGCTCGACGTCGACCTGGGTCGAGCCGACTGGCTCCGTGGTGATGGAGGCGATGGCGCACGGTGTGGGTGCCCTGGTGACTCGCTGCGGGGCGCTGCCCGACATCGTCGATGAGGGGGGGATGATCATTGACGAGGACGATGGGGAAGCCCTCGCGCGCGCCCTGAGCGGGGTGATCGGCGACCCCAGTCGTGTGGTAGCCCTTGGTGTCGCGGCCCGGCGCCGGCTGCTCGAGCAGTTCGGCGACGGGCCGCTGGCGGGGAGGATGCTGGCGTGGTGGCGCGAGGCGCGGGCTCAGTCCACCCCGTAGAACTCCTTGTACCATTCCACGAAGCGCGCGATGCCCTCCTTGAGCGGTGTGCCAGGATGGAAGCCGACATCGCGTACCAGGCCATCGACATCGGCCCAGGTTGCGGGCACATCGCCCATCTGCATCGGCACCATCACCTTCTCGGCCTTCCGACCGAGCGAGGCTTCGAGTTCACTGATCAGGTCCATCAGTTCGTTGGGCTCGCTGTTGCCGATGTTGTAGAGCCGATATGGTGCGGAACTCGTCGCCGGATCGGGATGATCCCCGCTCCAGGCCATGTCCGAGGTCGCCACTCGATCCGACGTGCGAACCACGCCCTCGACGATGTCACCGACATAGGTGAAGTCGCGACGCATCTTGCCGTGATTGAACACCTCGATCGGGCGTCCCTCGAGGATCGCCTTGGTGAACAGGAACAAC
>JBBSPX010000213.1:0-3076 GCA_038258395.1 Gemmatimonadales bacterium
GCGGCGTCTGGCCCGAGCCGCCCACGGTGAGATTGCCGATCGCCACCGCCGGGAGTGGCAGCGCGTGCTGCCGGAGCCACCCGCGTCGGTAGGCCATGGCACGGGTCCGCATCACCAGACGGTACAGCACGGCAGACGGCACGAAGATCGCGCGCACCAGTCGAGCATCGAGGCGCCGGCTCGTCCAGAGCCATCGGACGAACCGATGACCATCGCTGCGGCGCCGGACCGTCATGGGGTGGCCATCTCCGCTTCGAGGCGAGCCATTGCTGCGCCGGCGACGTCCTGCGCATCACCGATGGCAGACGACCCCGCCCCGACGCGAAACGGATCCCCGTATCCGACGGTGATGCGGGCTCGCGGACGCGGAATGCAGAGTCGATCCCATGAGCGGAGGTACCACGCGCTCGAGGCGGTGGCGTGGAGCGGGACGATCCACGCCCCACCGCGCTGGGCGGCTTGGAGAATCCCCACCTTCAGCTCGCGTCGTGGGCCTCTCGGACCATCCGGCGTGATCGCCACAGGATTCCCTTCCCGGAGGGCGCGCACTGCACCCAACAGCGCCCGTGGACCACCACGGGAGGATGAACCTGCCAAAATCCGGTACCCGAGACCGGAGGCATAGTCGCTCAAATATCGCCCTTCACGGCCGCGGCTGACAATGATCGCGATCTGTCGATGGCGATGATGCCAGAGCAACGGCACCAGCGCTTCGTGCCAGAGCAGGAAAATGTAAGGGACCCGACGTGAAAGCACCTCCTGCCACCGCGATTCGCCGATGGATTGGTAGCGCCAGGACCGCGCGAGTGCGTTGACGAGGGGTGTGCCAAGGACGCTGACCACGCGCGGCGCGACAGACACTTTCATCCGCCGAGCAGCTCGACGGCGAGAGAGGCGACGCGAGGGGAGGCCCCCGCCTCCCCGAGGAGCTGCCGCACCTCGGCCAGCCCTTCCCTCTGGGTCCGAGCCGCGGATTGGCTGGGATCGAGGAGTGGGGCGGTCGCGGCGACGAGTGCCGGGATGGTGACTGCTGACTGGACGAGCTCGGGCACAATCTCGCGTCCGCCGACGAGGTTCACCAGCGAGACCCACGGGACCGTGATCAGCCGTCGCGCGAGTTGGTAGGTGAGCGGATGGGTGCGGTAGGCCACCACCATCGGCACGTCGGCCAGCGCCGCCTGCAGCGTGGTGGTGCCCGACTTGACGAGCGCCGCATCGGCCGTGGCCAAAACGAGTTCTGTGTGATCGCGGACCACTGTCATCCCGTCGGCGTCAGGATAGCTGCCCTCCCCGGTTCCGGCGATCACCACGTGATCGGCGCTGCCAGACGACATCAACGCGCGCGCGGCGTCACGATAGAGGGGCCAGAGACGGCGGATCTCCCCGTCGCGTGAACCGGGGAAGAGTGCCAGCACGCGTGCGTCTGGCCCGATCCCCAGCTCCAGTCGGGCGCGGCCGGCGTCGACGCGCTCGTGCTCATGATCATCGAGCAACGGGTGTCCGACGTAGGTCGCTTCGATCCCGTGTTGCTCGAAGAATTCAGTTTCGAACGGCAGAATCACGGCGAGGCGGTTGACCGCGCCGGCCCATTTGGCTGCCCGTCCAGGGTGCCAGGCCCAGAGTTGCGGTGCGACATAGCCCAGCACGGGGATTCCGGCGGAGCGAGCGGCTTGTGCCACTCGGAGGTGGAACCCGGGATAATCCACCACGATCACGAGGTCATAGCGCCCCTCGCGGAATAGTTGCGTGAGCTCCCTGAGCAGGCGCCAGTGGACCGGCAACTTGTGAAGAATCTCCACGAAGCCCATGGCGGAGAGCCCGTCGATGGAGCGACGGATCGTGGCACCGGCTCGAGCCATGCGTGGCCCACCCACCGCCTCGATCTCGAGGTCCGGCATCCGCTCGGCCAGGGCACTCACCACGCGGGCCGCGTGCAGGTCGCCCGACGGTTCGCCCGCGAGGACCAGAACACGCTGTGTCATCGTCCCAGCGCGGGCACCGGTGTGCGCTGCACCGCAGCGGTCACCTCGAGCGCGAGGGCCAGGGCCGCACGTCCCTCGATCGCGGTCACAATGGCGGCCGGGTTGCCCCCTACCGCGGCCAGGAACGCCGCCAGTTCGAGACCCATCGCATCGGCGTCCGGCGCGCGCAAGGGAATGGTCTCGACAATTTCCTCGATCGAGTTGCCAATCCCGGGCCGCCAGCCCTCCTGCAAACGCATGAAGGTGCCGTTCCCTTCGGCCAAGTCGAGCGAGAAGTATCCGGAGGGCTGAAAGAGTCGCAGCCGCCGCACACGCTCACGTGCGACACGCGATGCGGTCACCGAGACGACCGTGCCGCCTTCAAACTCGACCCGCGCATTCACCATGTCCAGATGGGGGGAGAGGACCGACACACCGCTTGCCCTCACATCGGACGTGGCGGCCCCACACACCAAATGGTTGGCTAGATCGAGGTCATGGATCATGAGATCGAGCACCACCGCGACATCGGTCCCACGTGGCTGGAACGGAGCGAGTCGGATCCCTTCGATGAAAATCGGTCGATCGAGATACTGCTGGGCGGCACGGACGGCGCGATTGAAGCGTTCGATGTGACCCACCGCAAAGACGACGTCGTGACGCGCCGCTTCGGCAAGGAGTTCATCTGCCTCGGCGAGTGAGGAGGCGATCGGCTTCTCCATCAGGACCGAGACGCCACGACCGAGGCACTCGAGCCCCACCGCACGGTGCGTGCTGGTCGGAACCGCCACCACCACCGCTCGCACAGCGCTGAGGAGGTCGGGGAGTGATGCGAAGACTCGCGACCCGGTGGCCTCCGCGACCCGAGCAGCCGCGGCGGGATCGGTGTCATAGACACCCACCAACTCGGCGGCGTGCTGGTCGGCGAGATGCCGGGCATGATGCCGTCCGAGCGCCCCCACGCCGACCACGCCGACCGGCACCATGCTCACGTGGGAACGCCTCGCTCTGACGCCGAGACGAACGCCACGAAACGCGCGACCTCGGGGAGGTCGGGCATCTCGGACCGGGCACGTTCGAGGGCCTGTCCGATGTTGAGGTCGGAATTGAAGAAC
>JBBSPX010000214.1:0-3042 GCA_038258395.1 Gemmatimonadales bacterium
AGGGCCATCTCGATCCCGGCCAGCGCCATCGCGGCGCCGGTGGCATTTCGATAGACGCAGGGGACTTCGACCAGTCCTCCGAGCGGATCGCAGACGAGGCCGAGGGTGCCCTGCATGGTGAGGGCGACGGCGTGCATGGCTTGGCGGGGGGTCCCGCCCAGCATCTCGACACCGGCTGCGGCCGCCATCCCAGCGGCGGCACCGGTCTCGGCCTGGCAGCCCCCCTCTGCGCCGGAGAGCGACGCGCGCACAGCGACGACCCCGCCGACGAGTCCTGCCGTGGCGAGCGCCCGCACGAGATCCTCGTCGGAACTGCCGTGATATTTGGCAAGACCCAAGAGGGTGCCCGGGAGGACCCCAGCACCGCCGGCCGTCGGTGCGGCGACGATCACACCCATCGCGGCGTTCACCTCTTGTACGGCGAGGGCGGCGGCAATCGCGGCGGTGAATGGCGTGTCGCGGAGCGGACCCTCGCTGGCCGCCATCTTGGCGGCATCGCCGCCGACCAGACCTGAGACCGAGAAGACATCGCCCTTGAGGCCGCGCTCCACCGCGGAGCGCATCACGTTGAGGGCGCGGAGCAGTCCCGCCTCGACCTCCTCACGGGTCCGCAGTCCCTCGCTGGCCTCGCTCCGGAGCGCATATTCGCCGATGGAAATGCCTTCGGCCTCGGCGGCCTCGACCGCCTCGATGAGTGATTCCACCATCATGACACCCGCTCGATCACGCGCGCGGTCTTGACGGCCTTGAGCGCGAGGATACGCTCGATCGCCCCCTCCAGGGGGGGGGAGTCGAGCTCGTAGATATGGATCGCGTCGCCGCCCTTTTGTCGGCGCGAGACGCGCATGGTCGCGAGGTTGACTTGCTCTGTCGCCAGCGCGGTGGCGACTTGGGCCACGATGCCCGGTTCGTCATGGGCCACGAGCACCAGGGTCGTGTAGCTGCCGGTGACGTCCACCGGGAATCCGTCGATCGCCGTGACGAGAATCCGGCCGGCGCCAAGCGAGGATCCGGTGAGCACCGCCTGCTTGCCGCCGCGCCAGACGGTGATGCGTGTGGTGTTCGGGTGTACTTCGCCGCGCAGCTTGATGTTGTCGAATGTGATCGCGAGGCCCTCCGCCTCGGCGGCCACCAGCGACTCGCGCAGGCGCTCGTCATCCGGCTGGTAGCCGAGCAGTCCGCCGGCGATTGCCCGATCGGTGCCGTGACCGACGCCGGTCCGCGCGAACGATCCGTGCAATTCGACCTTCGCCCGCTCGGGCGTGCCCCCCACCAGCGCCCGCGCGATCAACCCGAGTCGACACGCCCCAGCGGTGTGCGAGGACGATGGCCCGACCATGACCGGTCCGATGATGTCGAGAAGAGAGACCATGAGTCAGCGCAGTTCCGCGAGGGTGATGGCGTGGATCGAGATTCCGATCTCGGTCTGGTCGTTGCCGGAGGGCATCAGGAAGACTTCGTGTGCGGTCGGATGGAGGTCTACCGAGGACGGTACACCGACCACTTCGGAGCCGTCCTCCAGCTCGAGGCGCACTGCCAGCTCATTACCGCTGGCGAAGCTTAGCACCTCGATGATGGCGTCCAGTAGCATCGGGCCTCCAGGATCGGGGATGCCCCAAATCTAGCCCGTTTCGCGGGCCATGCGGACGCCCAGTAGCCCGTTCGCGTCATCCGGACGAGTTCGCGAGCAGCGACCCGAAGAGCTTGCGGCCTCTGGCGTTGGCTCCGACGGCATCGATCATCCGTAGCAGGACGTCGTTGGTCTTTCGCAGGTGCCATCTCACGCCGAACCTGAGCCCTCCAAATCCCAAGCCGCCAAGCGCACCGAACGGGATCACTCCGAACAGGGTGGTTGCCGCCGGCGCGACACCGCCGTGAACGGCGACCACCAACCCGGCTGCCGCGAAACTTGCGCCGATGAGCGCGCTGAAGATCGAGCCGACCATCGTGTTGCGGCGCATGCCGCCACGAATGTCGACCGTGACCACCATCTCGCACTTGTGGGACGCGCCATCGACCGCATGGAGGGCGATCCGGAGCTGCGTCGCTTTCCACTCCGTCAGTTGCCGGCGCAATTCGTGGCCCGGCGCACTCTCCAGGTAGTCGCCGAGAGTGAATGGCGGTACGGTGAAGGTGAGGATCCCTCCATCCAGGGGATGGCCGCCGATGGTGTCCTCGAAGGTGAGTCCCCACGAACTTGACGGCAAGGTCTGGCCGATCGATTCCAGCACCGCGACCGGTGAGGCGTCAATCACGCGAGAGACCCGGATCGAATTGGGCACCTGTCCAAGCATTATCCGCTGCAGTCGGGAGGAATCGACCTCATACTTCGCGGGCAGTTCGGATTCATCATCCGGGAGCTCCGCGAGGGCGAGCTGGACGAATTCCTCGGCGATCCCGGCCTCCACCGCGGCCGCTTCGACATCGCTGCGTCGATACCCGCTGGTGGGCTGCGCGGAGTGCATGCCGGTCGCGAACTCCTCGGCCTGTGCGCTGCGCTCCCGAACTTGCCGTGCGGCGTCGGCTTGGAGTTGGGCCGCACGGAGCCAGACCGCCTTGGCGGTCGGCTCGTCGAGCACCCGCTCGGGAACGGCCTGCGGACCGCTTTCGGCCTCACGGAGCGCCTCATCCAGGGCCTCAGCCAGCGCCTCGCCATTCGGGTACCGCTGGGCCGGATCCTTCCGGAGGCAGCGATCGACCACGGCCGCGAGTGCGGCTGGCACGGTCGGTGCCCGCTCCGCGAGCGGCGGCGGCGGCCGCGTGGCCTGCATCACGAGCACCGCCGACGCCTGGGGTGCGTCAAACGGCAGATGGCCGGAGAGGAGCTGATACGCTACGACGCCGAGCGAGTAGAGATCGGCACGGCCATCGCAGTCACCTCCCGCGACCCGTTCTGGCGCCATGTAGTGCACCGAGCCGAGGATCATGCCCTCGGCGGTCATCCCGGTCGCGCGACTGTCGCGCGCGATCCCGAAATCGGTCACCATGACGCGGCCGCTGCCGCGTTCGATCATGATGTTCTCGGGCTTGATGTCGCGATGC
>JBBSPX010000215.1:0-3014 GCA_038258395.1 Gemmatimonadales bacterium
CCGGGATGGTCGAGAGGTGCGGCGGTTCGGTGGGGATGGAGAGGTGGTTCCCAGTCCGCGGCGCATCATGCTCGGACACGATGGTACCGTGTGGACACTCACGATGACGCACCGGATGCGGATCGAACACTGGGACACGGCCGGCACCGTGATCGCACAGTTTGAACCCACTTCCACCTGGTTCACGCCGTATGATCATCTCGATTCCCCGTCGGACAGTTCCCCCCCCCAGGCAACGATCCAGGACGGATGGGTCGGTGACGACGGGCGACTCTGGCTCGTGGGCAAGGCCGCGGATGCGACGTGGCGGGCAGGGCTTGGCGCGTCGGGCACGTCGATCGTCAAAGCGGATCAGGCCTACGACACGGTGGTCGAGGTTCGCGATCCGACCACCGGCGCGCTCCTCGAAAGCGCGCGACTCGATGCCAGCTATCCGTTTGTGGTCGAGCCGGGCGTCCTCATGCGTCCCACAGTGATCGAGGGCGGCTGGTTCCGGGCCGAACTGGTCGCTGTGTCGCTGGTGACGGATGGGTCCGGTTCGTAATCACGCCGTGACGGAAACGGATCGGGCGATTCATCGTACTGCGCCTCCGCCGGCCGGGTTGAATTGCGCCCTCCCGCGCGCGGAGAGTTCGGACGTACCTTCAGGCACCACGCCTCATCCCATTCCACACCAGGATCGCACATGCGCCGTCCCGCCGCCCTATTGACCGTCGGTTCTTTCCTCATTGCATGCGCAGGAACAGGTGGCAACAGTGATGTGGCGGCCACGACTCGTGACTCGGCCGGTGTCGCCATCGTGGATTATCCCGGAGACGCGTGGGAGAAGGCGCAAGAATGGGAGTTGTCACTACAACCACTATCAGTTATTGGTGGCGATCCTAGTGACACCAGCCTCGATCTCTCGACCAGCCAGCTCGGTGCGCTCTTGAGCGATAACAGGGTGCTAATCGCCACCTTCCGGCCGGCACAGATTCTGTTGTTCAGTGCGGATGGCACGAGCCGGACCCAGATCGGTCGCGAGGGCGAGGGGCCGGGAGAGTACCGGTTCGTCGCCCGTCTCGAGACCCTTGGTCAAGACACCATCGCCGCCTACGAGGCCGTCACGAGGCGGACGATTCTCTTCCTCCCGGATGGGACACCGGCCGGAAGTATTCAATATCCGGTCGGTGGCACCCTCATTCCCCCGACTCCGATCGGGCATCTCGCCGACGGCACCCAACTCTTCCAGGTGGTGAACCCCCTCGGCGAACCACCGGCAGGGGCCGCCAAGTACTACCGGGTCGATTCGCCGATCCTCGCGTGGCGGGCCGGGCAGGATGCGATGGACACCTTGTTTCAGGTTCCGGGCCCCGTGAGCATGAAGGGGAGCATCGACATGGGCGCTGGCGAGATGGTCATTGCACGCCCGGTCGCCTTCACCTCTCAGTCGTTCACGGCGGCTTCGGGCGACAAGATCTGGACCACACCAGGGGACCGGTTTGAGCTCGATGCTCGCGACGCAACCGGCGCCCTGATCACGTCGGTCAGGATGGCCCGAGCACCGCGGTCGGTGAGTAGCACCGATCGAGACCAATACAAGGCGAAGTTGCGCGAAGGACTCGAGCGAGTACGCGGCATGGGCATCGCCCCACCGGCGTTGATCGAGTCGGAGATCAAGAAGATCGACGAGACCGAATTCGCCGAGCAGCTACCGGCGATCGGATTGCTCTCGATCGATCAGGTCGGCCGGATCTGGGTGACCGATGGGACCGCGGGCGTCGACAGCGTCCTGACCTACCTCGTGTTCGCGAACAGCGGGGACTTGCTTGGCCGAGTGATCCTACCCTCGGGGTTGCTGATGGGCGCGAATACCGACCGCGTCGTCGTCCGGCGAGAGGACGAGGAAACCGGCTTGGTCCGCTTCGAGGTCTGGGGCCTCGGCCCGGGGCGTTGACGCGTGACGGATCAGGAGACGGTGGGACGAGCAATCGATGTGCGCCGGCTCGACCGATTGCGTGCGATGGCGCGGATCTGGGATGATCTGATCCGCATCCCGGTCATCGGCAGGCGGATCGGCCTCGATGCCTTGATCGGACTCATTCCCGGCGTCGGCGATATTGCGGGAGCGTTGGTCGCCTCATGGGGGCTGGTGGTTGCTGCAACACTTCGCGCACCGATCAGCATCTTGGTGCGGATGCTGCTGAACATCGGGATCGACACGCTGGTCGGTGTGGTGCCGTTGGTGGGCGACGTGTTCGACATTGGCTGGCGCGCACAACGTCGCAATGTCGACCTGCTTGAACGCTGGATCGAGTCACCGACCGAGACGCAGCGCGCGAGCGTCCTGGCGCTTGCCGGCGTCGGACTCGGATTGACGGTATGTATGGTCGGCACGATCTGGTTGGCGGTGCGAACAGTGGTCTGGTTGTTCTCGTTCGCCTGAGCCAGCGGCGGGGTATCACATTTGCAATCAGGAGGGAGGGCTGATGGCCGAATCGTCCGAGGGAATCTCATGGGGCGGCTTCGCCGCACGTTTCGCGTTCGCATTGTTGCTGGTCTATGCGACGTGGAATCCGATGGGCACGTCATTCACGCACTGGGTCATCCTGCCGCTCTTCGGCTCCGGTGTCGGTGCGCCCGAGACCGCGGCCCCGATCAAGTTCCTGCTCGGCATCGCATTGGTGGTCGGCTGGGTGATCTACCTCCAGGCGACACGTCGGGCGCTCGGCCTGATGGGCGGCTTGCTCGTCGTGGCGGTCTGTGTCGGCGTCGTCTGGTTGCTGGTGTCGTACCACATCGTGGCGATGCAGGGTGCCGCCGTCGCGCACATCATCCTGATCTCGCTCGCGATCCTGCTCACGATCGGGATGAGTTGGTCGCATCTGTCGCGCAAGATGTCGGGTCAGATCGACACTGACACGGTGGACTGACCGTGGCCGAGGTGTAGTACGAGCCGCTCATCCCCCCCCCGTACCGCTCGGGTGAGGAACTCCTCGTGCGCGCACGCGACATGCGCGAGGAACTCCAGCGCC
>JBBSPX010000216.1:0-2999 GCA_038258395.1 Gemmatimonadales bacterium
CGCCTGATCCCCGGGGACGATTTCAAGCATGGCTCCTTCCTGCGGAATGCCTCGCGTGCCAGCGCCTGATCTCGGGCAATAGCCCGGCGCTGATCTGCGCGCTGTGCCGGGCGCGCTGGCGCCCGATTCCACATCCTCACTGCGCGCGATGCCAGCATCCGACGCTCGGCGGTGTTGATTGTCGCCTCTGTGCCGGATGGCCGGCCGAATTCGGACCGGTCAGGAGCGCGGTGTGGCTGGATGATCCGGTCCGGCATGTGATGCACGCCTTCAAGTACCAGGGCTGGCGTCGCCTGGCGGAATCCTTCGCAGCCGTGATGGCATGCTCGCTCGCGGAGCTCGGACCCGGGCCGCTCGTACCGGTGCCGACAGATCCCCGGCGGAAGTGGCGGCGAGGCTACGATCAGGCCGAAGTCCTCGCGGTTGCGCTCGGGAATCTCACCGGGCGTAAGGTGCTCATGAACGGGCTGCATCGGGCGCGCCGCGCGGGATCGCAGGTCCGTCTAACGCCTGAGGAGCGACTGGCCAATCTCGCCGGAGCTTTCCGGGCCGGGGACCTTCCCACGGAGGTGGTGCTGGTCGATGATGTCTTCACGACCGGGGCTACTTTACTCTCGGCGGCAGGTGTCCTTCGGGACGCGGGGGTTGCCAGTATTGAAGGGCTCACCTTCGCCCGAGCCGAGCCGCCGCTTGCGGCGGCAGCACGCCAAGGGCGGGTTCACACATTCTTCGGGAGCGAGAGGTTCTGATGAGCAAGATTCGCGTCGGCATCAATGGATTTGGTCGGATCGGCCGCAATGTGGTTCGGGCGGCGAAGGCGGCCGGGCTGAACGATATCGATTTCGTCGCGGTCAACGACTTGACTGACACCGCGACCCTCGCGCACCTGCTGACCTATGACTCGATTCATGGTCGCTTTCCGGAGAAGGTCACCGCCGGCGAGGGCAGCCTCGATGTCGGCGGCGATGTGATTCGGGTGCTCTCCGAGCGAGATCCCGCCAAGCTACCGTGGGGCGAGCTCGGCGTCGATATCGTGCTCGAATCGACGGGTCGTTTCACCAACCGCGACGACGCGGCGAAGCACCTGGCCGGTGGCGCACGAAAGGTCGTCATCTCCGCGCCGGCGAAGGGTGAGGACAAGACCTTCGTCTACGGAGTGAACCATCTCGACTACGACCCCGCGAAGCATCATGTCGTCTCGAACGCGTCGTGCACGACCAACTGCCTCGTCCCAGTTGTGAAGGTCATCCGCGACACCTTTGGATTCCAACGCGGCTACATGACCACCGTCCACAGCTACACCAACGACCAGGCCATCCTCGATCAACCGCACAAGGATCTGCGTCGTGCGCGGGCCGCGGCGATGTCGATCATTCCGACGTCCACCGGTGCCGCCAAGGCGACCGCGCTTGTGATCCCCGAGCTGAAGGGGAGAATCGATGGCATGGCACTCCGGGTGCCGACCGCCGATGTCTCGTTGGTCGACCTCACCTGCATCGTGGATCGAGCCACCACCGCCGAGGAGGTCAATGCCGCCTTCCGCGCGGCGTCGTCCGGGGCCCTCGCCGGTGTCCTCGCCGTGAGCGACGAGCCCCTCGTCTCGGTCGATTACACCGGCAACCAGCTGTCGAGCACGGTGGATGCGCTCTCGACGCAGGTCCTCGATGGCACGATGGTGCATGTCTCCTCGTGGTATGACAACGAGATGGGCTACTCGGCTCGCTGCGTCGACCTGATCCGCCACATGGGTGCGTCGCTATGAGTCGGATGCGCCTCGCCGATCTCGAGGCGCGCGATCTGGACGGCCAACGGGTGGTCGTTCGGGCCGACCTCAACGTCCCAATGCATGATGGCGATGTCGCCGACGATACCCGGATCCGGGCCTCCCTCCCGACGATCCGCTACCTCCGGGAGCATGGCGCGCGCGTCGTCCTGCTCTCGCATCTCGGTCGCCCGAAGGGGACGCCGGATCCGGCGCTGACATTGCGGCCCGTGGTGCGCGTGCTCGAACGGGAACTTGGTGCGCCGGTGCGCTTCCTCGAGGATCCGACCAGCGAGGATGCCGTCCGCGCCGTGCGTCACATGCCGCGGGGGGGGGTCGCACTCGCGGAGAACACCCGCTTTTATCCGGGCGAGGAACAGAACGACCCCGGACTGGCCGATCGGTTCGCAGCGCTGGGCGACATGTTCGTCAACGATGCGTTCGGCAGCGCGCACCGTGCCCATGCCTCGACCGAGGCCATCGCACACCGCCTCAAGCCGGCGGTCTCGGGCTTCCTGCTCGAGAAGGAATTGCGCTTCCTCGGTGAGGCCATTGATCACCCCGAGCGTCCATTCGTAGCGATCCTCGGTGGCGCCAAGATCTCGGGCAAGATCGACCTGGTGGAGGCCCTGCTGCCCAAGGTCGACCGGATCCTAATCGGGGGTGCCATGGCCTGCACGTTCTTCAAGGCGATGGGGCTCGAGGTCGGCCGGTCACTCGTGGAGGATGATCGACTCGACATGGCGCGTGAGCTGATCAGCACCGCGGGTGACAAGCTCGTGCTGCCGGTCGGGGCGATGGTTGGTGACCGGCTGGCCGCCGATGCCACGACCCGTGAGGTCGCTCGCGACGCGATCCCGTCGGACATGGCGATGTTCGACATCGATGCCACGAGCATCGCCCAGTTCGCCGAGATCATCACCGCCGCGCGCACCGTGATCTGGAACGGGCCAATGGGCGTCTTCGAGACGCCGCCGTTTGATCGGGGCACACGCGGGGTGGCCGAGGCGCTTGCCACCGCGACACGCGCGGGGGCGATCACCCTCGGCGGGGGGGGGGATAGCGCGGCCGCTGTCACCGCGGCCGGCCTCGACAACGCCGTCACGCATGTCAGTACCGGCGGCGGCGCCTCCCTGGAATTCCTCGAGGGCAAGCCGCTTCCCGGCGTGCTGGCACTCGATCCACGACCGGAGGGCTGATGCTGTTTGCTGCCAACTGGAAGATGCACACGACGCCC
>JBBSPX010000217.1:0-2814 GCA_038258395.1 Gemmatimonadales bacterium
CCAGCCGCGGCCATCAGGCCGCGGGATCTCAACGGAAACCAGGGCGATTGGTGAACCAGCGGACATCCCGCGGCCTGATGGCCGCGGCTGGAACGGCGTGCCGCTAATGCCCGAGGAATGCCCGCACGCGGGGATCCATCCGGTCCGGGGTCCAGTAGGGCTCCCATACCAGCTCGACCTCGACTTCCGTGACACCTTCGAGATCGGCCAGGGTCTGGCGGACATCATCCATGATCTCGGTGCCGGCCGGACAGCCGGGTGAAGTGAGCGTCATCTTCACGTCGACCCGACCGGTCTCGGTGACGTCGACGTCATAGACCAGGCCAATATCGATGATGTTGAGCCCGAGTTCGGGATCCTTGACGGCGCGGAGTGCCTTGCGGGCCAGCTCGGAAGTCGGCGGCGGAATCGTTGGCGTTTCCATCCGTGAATGATAACCAGCGCCCGAGTTACACCAACGCCGCCAGCAGTGCCGCACCAATCTCCTGCCGCTGCCATGCCCGGAGCGATGGAGCCTCGGCCAACTCCTCGAGCGTCTTCGGCTGGAGCCCGGCCACCTGCTCGAGGGTGCCGTTGGGACAGAGCACCCCGGGCTGGAGCGCTAGTCGCTCCGCCTCGGCGTTCCGTGCCGCCTTGAGCTTGTCCATCCGGGCGTCAAACTCAGGGTCGATCACCCGGCGTGGTCCGCGCTCGAATTTCGGGAGCTCTTCGTCGGGCACCGCCTCGCCCCGTCGGATCGCCTCGAGGATGGCCTCACCCCAGCGGCCAAGCGCTTCGCGCCCTACGCCACGGAGCCTCCCTAACGCGTCGAGGTCGGCGACCGGGTGCTCGGCCAGCATCAGGAGGACTTCGTTGCCCATCACCCGGAAGGAGGCTCGATCGATCTCCGAGGCGGTCGTCTCACGCCATTCATAGAGTTCTCGGAGCAGTGCCAGCGCCCGACGCTCAAGTGCCCGGGCCCCCTTCAATTTCATGAAGGTGACCCGGGGATCGGTCTCGGCCGGCTCCCAGCGGGTCCCCTCGACCAACTTGAACTCCTCTTCGGCCCAGGCGAGGCGGCCCATCTCGATCAATCTGTTCCGTAGTATGTCTCGCAACTCCACTAGGTGTGACGTGTCTCCGGCGGCGTAGTCGAGCATCGGGCCGGTCAACGGCCTGATCGACCAATCGGCCCGCTGGAAACGCTTGTCGGGCGTGAGGCCGAACGATTCCTCGAGCAAGGCTGCGAGGCCGATCGACGGCATCCCCAGGAGCTGTGCCGTAATCCTGGTATCGAACAGGCCGCGGGCCTCGAACTGGTACTCCTTGTAGAAGAGCCGGAGGTCGTAGTCGGCGTCGTGGAAGTCCACCTCGACGGCTGGGTCGGCCATCAAGCGACCAAAGGCGCTGAGGTCAGGAACGGCGAGGGGATCGATGACCCAGGTCTGCTTCCGATCCGAGAGCTGGATGAGGTAGACCCGATCGTGGTAGCGATGAAAGGAGGCCGCCTCGGTGTCGATGGCGACCACAGGTTCCCGACTGACCGCGGAGATGACCTCGTCGAACGCGGCTTGAGACTCGACCAACTGGAAGCTCACTCAGTCCCGCCGCTTGCCGAGCTGATCAATGGCATCGGCGGTCTGGGTGAGCGCCTTCGCGAGGGTGTTGAAGTACTCGGCGTCCGGCATCGGGGTGCCGCCCGGACCGGCATCCTGGACCAATTGTCTGGTGAGCCGAGCGGCGTGATGGATGTAGTCGGTGGTGGCGGCGGGCATGGATCGCTCCCTGGAGTAGGAGTGGAAGGTAGGCGTGATGCGAAAATCGTGATGCGAGAAGCGAGAAGTCCGAATGGTGAAGCGCGAGAACGAGAGAAGGGCCCCACAGATCAGGAGCCCTTCTCGCCTCACGCTTCATGCTTCTCGCATCACTTCCGCGGCCGTCCCGGCGGGTTGTCCGAGTCGAAGACGTCGCGGTTGATCACGATGTACTCGACCAGATGCTCGGGGACATCCTCCTCGGGATAGATCGCGCTGACCGGACACTCCGGCTCGCAGGCGCCACAGTCGATGCACTCATCAGGGTGGATATAGAGCTGGTCATCGCCCTCGTAGATGCAATCCACGGGGCAGACGTCAACGCAGGCTCGATCCTTCACGCTTATGCAGGCATCGGTGATGATGTACGGCATCCAGGTACTCCTCGGGCGAAACCCCGACAATGTGATCATGGCGGCAGGAGGAAACCGCGCCCGGGCAGATTAGGAACGCCGGGATGCCGACGCAAGGGGGGATGCACGGATGCGTCCCCGCGCGGATTACGTTCCACCAACAATGTCCTACCGTCATTGGGGCCTCGGGACCCTCGCCATGCTCGCCATCACGGGCACCACACCGGCACAGGGACGCTGTGAAAGCGGCTTGACGGCGTTGGTGCTCTCGGGCGGGGGCGCCAAGGGGCTGGCGCATGTTGGCGTCCTCGCCGCCCTCGAGCGAGCCGGTGTCCGACCGGACCTGATCGTCGGCAGTTCGATGGGTGCGGTCGTGGGTGCCCTCGCTGCTTCGGGGTACCGTGCTGCGGAGATTGACTCCATCGCGCGAACACTGCCGCTTGCCGAGGTCTTCCACACCGTGGAGCCCCGCGGGCCGGCCGTCTGGGGAGCCCGTCTCCCCCTGCTGATCTGGGCTGAAGGCGATCTCGGCTTCGCCGTCCAAGGGGCATCGGTCGAACAGCGGGCCATCAGCGGGATGCTCGGTGCAGCACTCCTGCGCGGCAACCTGCTCGCCCGGGGCGACTTCGATCGTCTGCCCATTCCGCTCCGCGTCGTGGCCACGAGCA
>JBBSPX010000218.1:0-2781 GCA_038258395.1 Gemmatimonadales bacterium
GAGTTCCCCGAGCCCGTGATCCACGTCGCCATCGAGCCCAAGACCAAGAGCGACCAGGACAAGCTGGGCAAGGCCCTCAAGTCCCTGTCCGACGAGGACCCGACGTTCCGCATCCGCAGTGACGAAGAGACCGGTCAGACGGTGATCTCCGGCATGGGCGAGCTGCACCTCGAGGTGCTCGTCGACCGCATGCAGCGCGAGTTCGCCGTGGAGGCGACCGTCGGCAAGCCACAGGTCGCCTACCGCGAGACGATCACCAAGACGGTCGAGTCGGTCGAGTACCGCCACATCAAGCAGACTGGCGGCACTGGCCAGTTCGCCGTGGTCAAGATCACGCTCCAGCCGAACCCGGGCAAGGGTTACGAGTTCGAGGACAAGATCAGCGGCGGCCGGATCCCGCGCGAGTACATCCAGCCGACCAACCAGGGCATGCAAGCCGCGCTCGACGCCGGCGTGCTGGCCGGGTACCCGACGGTCGACGTCAAAGCGATCCTCGTCGATGGCCAGTACCACGACGTCGACTCGTCGGAGATGGCGTTCAAGATCGCCGGCCAAGCGGCGTTCCGCAAGGCAGCCGAGATGGCCAAGCCGGTCCTGATGGAGCCGATCATGTCGGTCGAGGTCGTCACGCCCGAGGACTACATGGGCGACGTCATCGGCGACCTGTCCAGCCGGCGCGGTCGCATCGGTGGCATGGAGGCCAGGGGCAACACCCAGGTCATCAGCGCCCACGTTCCGCTGTCGGAGATGTTCGGGTACAGTACCGACCTCCGTTCGCGCACCCAGGGGCGCGCGACCTACACGATGCAGTTCGACGCCTACAACCAGGTGCCGGACTCCATCGCTACCGAGATCATCAAGCGGGTGCGTGGCGAGTAGCCATCGCACTCCGTTCCTTGACAACCCACCTTCAGCACACCGAGACATTGGAGTCTGCACGCCATGAGCAAGGCGAAGTTCGAGCGCACGAAGCCGCATGTGAATATTGGGACGATGGGTCATATTGACCATGGGAAGACGACGTTGACTGCGGCGATCTCGAAGACGTTGGCTGATCGTGGGTTGGCGGAGTATACGCCGTTTGATTCGATTGATAAGGCGCCGGAGGAGAAGGCGCGGGGGATTACGATCTCGATTGCTCATATCGAGTATGAGACGGAGAAGCGGCATTATGCGCATGTGGACATGCCGGGTCATGCTGATTACATCAAGAACATGATTACGGGTGCTGCTCAGGTGGATGGGGCGATCTTGGTGGTGGCGGCGACGGATGGTCCGATGCCTCAGACGCGTGAGCATGTGTTGTTGGCTCGTCAGGTGGGGGTGCCGTACATCGTGGTGGCGTTGAACAAGGCGGACATGGTCGACGACGAGGAGCTCCTCGACCTCGTCGAGTTGGAGGTGCGGGAGCTGCTGTCCGAGTACGAGTTCCCGGGTGATGACGCGCCGGTGGTGCGGGTGTCGGCGTTGAAGGCGTTGGAGGGTGACGTCGAGTGGCAGGGCAAGATCATGGAGTTGATGGATGCGGTGGATGCGTCGGTGCCGGAGCCGGTGCGGGAGTTGGACAAGGCGTTCTTGATGCCGATCGAGGATGTGTTCACGATCACGGGTCGGGGCACGGTGGTGACGGGCAAGGTGGAGCAGGGTGTGGTCCACACGGGTGACGAGATCGAGATCGTCGGGTTGCGGGACACGCAGAAGACGACGTGTACGGGGGTGGAGATGTTCCGCAAGATCTTGGATCAGGGTCAGGCGGGGGACAACATTGGGGCGTTGTTGCGGGGGACGAAGAAGGAGGATGTGGAGCGGGGTCAGGTGTTGTGCAAGCCGGGCAGCATCACGCCGCACACGAACTTCGAGGGTCAGGTGTATGTGTTGAAGCAGTCCGAGGGTGGTCGGCACAAGCCGTTCTTCAACAACTACCGTCCGCAGTTCTTCTTTCGGACGACGGATGTGACGGGGACGGTGGAGTTGCCGTCGGGGACGGAGATGGTGATGCCGGGTGACAACGTGGCGATGACGGTGGAGTTGGGGAAGCCGATCGCGATGGACGAGGGTCTGCGTTTCGCCATCCGTGAGGGTGGTCGCACCGTCGGCGCCGGCCGCGTCATCAAGATCCTCAAATAGCAGTCGGTCTGCGAGCGAAGCGAGCAATTGAAATGGCCCAGAGCATCCGCATCCGGCTGAAGGCGTTCGATCACGAGATCATCGACCAGTCGACGAAGAAGATCGTCGAGACCGTGACCCGGACCGACGCCACGGTGCGGGGGCCGATCCCCCTGCCGACGGCGAAGCACCGCTACACCGTCATCCGCGGTCCTCACATCGACAAGGACTCCCGCGAGCACTTCGAGATGCGCATCCACAAGCGCCTGATCGATATCGTCAACCCGAACGCGAAGACGATCGATAGCCTGCAGCGCATCGAGCTCCCTGCGGGCGTCGACATCGAGATCAAGATCCAGGCCAGCTGACCCACCACGGCTGGCCGGAGGGGTCCAGCTACACGCTGCACCTCCGTCGAGGCCCCCGGAGCGATCCGGGGGCCTCTTCGCGCCGGTCGACAGGTGCCACGGGAACCGCCTGGCGCTCTTCTAACGTCCGACGACGATGAACCCCCTTCGCCTCCTCGCCATCAGTGCCCTGGGCGCGCTCGTCGTCTCGGCCTGCGGCGATTCGTCGCCCGAGCCGAGCAGCCGGTCGCCGGGGTCCACCGCCGCCGCCACGACGCCCGCCTCGAGCCAGCCCGCCCCGAGCCAGCCCACGACGACCGCACCGGCC
>JBBSPX010000219.1:0-2772 GCA_038258395.1 Gemmatimonadales bacterium
CGCGCGCGCGCGGAGTGGAGTCATGTGTCCCGGTCGGCGCAAGTCGACCGGTCGTGTTTCGGGGTCGATCGCCACCCGAATGGTCGTCGCGCGATCTGAGGCCGAAATGCCGGTGGTGACCCCGAAGCGTGCCGCGGCATCGATCGTCACCGTGAAGGCGGTCTCCATCAGGTCGGCATTGCGCTCGACCATTTGCGGCAGTTCGAGGCGATCACAGTCCTCGGACGTGAGTGAGAGACAGATCCAGCCGCGGCCATGCTGCAGCATGAAGTTGATGTGCTCGGGCGTGATGCTCTCGGCGGCACAGACGAGGTCGCCCTCATTCTCGCGGTCGTCATCGTCAACGACCACGATCATCCCACCAGCGCGGAGCGCCTCGAGGGCGCGCTCGATCGTTGCGAACTTCATCCCGCATCTCCCTTGCTCTGCCACACGCCGGCCAGGTGCCGGACATGCTTGCCGATCAGGTCACCTTCGAGGTGCACCGCATCCCCGGGCTCGAGCTCGCCGAGCGTGGTGTGCTCCAAGGTAAACGGCACCAACGAGAGCTGGACGACGTTCGGGGCCGGAACCGCATTGGCCGTGAGCGACACCCCGGCCACCGTGATCGACCCGAGCGGGATCGTCACCGCGGCCACGTCGGGCGGCATCTCGACGTCCACCAGCCTGGTCGCCCCGTTCTCCCTGACTGCCAAGACCTGTCCCACCCCGTCGACGTGCCCCTGCACCAGGTGCCCACCCAGCCGGTCGCCCAACTGCAGCGCCCGTTCGAGATTCACGCGATCGCCGACCTCAAGGCCACCGAACGTGGTGCGCTCGAGCGTCGTGGGGACGACGTGCACCGTGAACGTGCCGGGACCAATACGGGCGACTGTCAGGCACGCCCCGTTCACTGCGATGCTCTCGCCGAGCGTGAGATCCTGCCACGGCGCCGCAATCTCCAGCACAAGGCCGTCGGCCGTCCGTTCGACGCGACTGAGGACACCAACCCGCTCCACGATTCCGGTGAACATCAGGGTCGGTCCAGGGTGATCACCGTGTCTCCGTCGATTGCCCGGCCCTCGACCATAGTCCAACGTTTCGCATCGACGATCGATTGTGGTCCGAGCCCAGCCCAACCCGGCACGCCATCGCCGAGCCAGATCGGGGCCACCACCTGGTGGACACGGTCGATGAGCTGTTCCCGCAAGAGCGCTCCCGCCAATCGACCGCCGCCCTCGACCAGGATCGAATCGACCCCAGCGGACGCGAGTTGTCGAAGGGCGTCCTCAAGCCCGTCGCTTTCGAGGACCTCGACACCAGACAAGGCAAGCAGTCCGCTCGCGTCCGTCCCCGATCCACGCACCACGATCACGGGAACATCGCACGCGTCCCGGAAGATCCCCTGCTCGGGCGTCAGGCGGCCGGTGCGATCAAACACCACACGCGTCGGAGGGATTCGTGGCGTGATGCTGCCTCGCACCGTGAGTTGCGCGTCATCGGCAATCACCGTCGCCGCGCCGGCGCCGATCGCGCCGTATTGTGCCCTGAGGCGATGCACCCAGCCACGGCTCTCCTCGGAGGTGACCCATTTCGAGGAACCAGTATGGTCAGCGATGCAGCCGTCAAGGCTCACGCCGAGCTTGACGGCCACGTACGGGAGGCCGGTGTGTCGATGGGCGTGCAGGAATCGGAAGTTTTCCTGGCGCACCCCCGCGGCGTCCAGGCCGATGACAACCTCGATCCCCGCAGCGCGCAACGCTGCGATGCCGCCGTGCGCCACGGGGTTCGGGTCTTCGACGGCGACCACGACACGCGCGATGCCGGCCGCAATGATCGCGTCGACGCAGGGTGGGGTCTTGCCGTAGTGGGCACACGGTTCAAGGGTGACGACGAGCGTGCCACCGCGCGCGCGCTCCCCTGCCTCGTCCAGAGCCACCGCTTCAGCATGTGGGCCGCCGAGTTCGCCATGCCAGCCCCGCCCGACCCACTCATCGCCTTGCAGCACGACCGCGCCAACGAGGGGATTCGGATGCACCTGTCCCCAGCCCTGCCTGGCCACGACCCGCGCGCCAGCCATGGCGCGCGCCTCGGCCCGCGCGACAGGGCCGGTGGGCTCAGTCGGTGAACGTGACACAGCCGGTTCCCGAACGGACCGCACCGAGCACCCAACTCTCGACGCCGGCCGCGGTGGCGTGCGCACGGACGCGCTCGACCGCCGCCGCCGGCACCACCGCGATCATCCCGACACCGAGATTGAACACGTCCCGCATTTCGTCGGTCGGCACCGCGCCGCCGTCCGCGATCGCGCGGAAGAGCGGCGGCCATTGCCAGCTCAGCACGTCGATCACCGCGTCGACGGAGTCGGGGAGGACCCGAACAAGATTGCCGGCAATTCCCCCCCCGGTGATGTGTGCCAATCCATGGATGTCGGCGAGCGCCGGCCGGATCGCCGCGTCATAGCTCTGGTGAACCGCAAGCAGTGCATCGCCGACGGAGGTCTTGGTGCCCGGAACCAGATCACCGAGCGAGAGCCCCATCGTCTCGAGCAGGACGTGGCGCGCCAGGGTGTAGCCGTTGGTGTGGAGGCCGGTCGAGGCATAGGCAATCAGCACATCGCCCGCCTCGAGCATGTCGCCGTGCAGCGCTGCCGATTCCTCGACCACGCCGATGATCGTGCCGGCAAGGTCGAAGGTCGATTCTGCATACAGGCCGGGCATCTGGGCGGTCTCGCCCCCGGCCAGCACCATGGCGTGTTTCCGACAGCCCCGCGCGATTCCCTCGACCACACCG
>JBBSPX010000220.1:0-2717 GCA_038258395.1 Gemmatimonadales bacterium
CTACAACTTCCCGCCGTTCTGCACCGGCGAGGCCAAGCCGATTCGTGGCACCTCGCGTCGCGAGATCGGACACGGGGCCCTGGCCGAGCGGGCGCTGCATCCGCTCCTCCCGGCGATGGCGGATTTCCCGTACACCATCCGGATTGTCTCCGAGATCATGGAGTCGAACGGCTCCTCGTCGATGGCGACGGTCTGCGGTGGTTCGCTGGCCCTGATGGACGGCGGCGTTCCCCTCAAGGCACCGTGTGCCGGCGTCGCGATGGGCCTGATCAAGGAAGGCAAGAAGATCGCGATCCTCACCGACATCCTTGGCACCGAGGATCACCTCGGCGACATGGACTTCAAGGTGGCCGGGACCGCCGAGGGCATCACGTCAATCCAGATGGACATCAAGATCGACGGTCTCTCGCTCGACATCATGGAAACGGCGATGGAGAAGGCGCGCGCTGGCCGACTGCACATCCTCGGCGAAATGAACAAGGCACTCAAGACGCACCGTCCGGAGATGTCACCGTGGGCGCCGCGCATCATCACGATCCAGATCAAGCCGGACAAGATCGGCGACGTGATCGGCCCCAAGGGCAAGACGATCCGGGGCATCCAGGAAGCCTCTGGTGCCAAGGTCAACATCGACGACACCGGTCTCATCACGATCGCCGCGGTCGGCCTCGAAGCGGGCCAGAAGGCGCGCGAGATGGTCACCGCGATCGTCGCGGAGCCCGAAGTGGGCAAGGTCTACGAGGGTCCCGTCAAGAGCATCACCGCATTCGGTGCGTTCATCGAGATCCTGCCGGGCGTCGAAGGACTGCTGCACATCTCCGAGATCGACCACAAGCGGGTCGAGAAGGCCGAGGACTACCTCAAGAAGGGCGAGGTCATCCAGGTCAAGCTGCTCGAAGTCGACGAGCGCGGCCGCATGCGGCTGTCACGGAAGGCATTGCTGCCCAAGCCGGAGTGATGATCACTCCACTCCAGACGGTACAGCTCGACACGGAGCTGTACCGGACGACGTGTCCGAACGGACTCGTGGTGCTGACCGAACGCCTTCCCGGCGTTCGGTCTGTTGCTACCGGGGTGTGGCTGCGTTCGGCCAACGCCCACGAGGACCCGGCGGTCATGGGTGTCTCGCACCTCCTCGAGCACATGGTGTTCAAGGGGACGGCACGTCGGACGGCCCGTGAGATTGCGCTGGCACTCGAGTCGCGTGGGGGTTCGCTCGATGCCTACACCTCCCGCGATCACACCGCCTATCAGGCCCACGTGCTCGATCAGGACCTGCCGCTCGCACTCGATGTGCTCACCGACCTGGTGCGCAATCCGTTGCTGAGGGACAGTGATCTCCAACTCGAACGCAATGTCGTGCTCGAGGAGATCAACGGTGTCACCGATACGCCGGACGATCTCGTGCACGAACTCTTCGGCGCCGCGCTCTACCCCGATCATCCCTACGGACGACCGATCCTGGGCACCGCCGATACGGTGGGCGCGTTGACGGTTGCGGATCTCGTCGCGACGCACACGCGCGGGTACTATCCGGGTAATGCAGTCATTGCGGCGGCCGGCAACCTCGAGCACGAGGCGTATCTCGAGCAGATCGAGCGGCTGGGCTGGTTGGCCGGCGACAACGCCGAGGCGTTGGCGCTGGGGACCGCGCCGACCGCTGATCGGGGTCGCCTCGTGGAGTCTGCACGCGAGCTGCAGCAAGTGCATATCGTGATGGGGACAGATACCTTCCCCGCAGCCGATCCGCGGCGCTGGGCGATGTCGCTGGTGTCGGCCACGCTCGGCGGAGGGATGTCGTCGCGCCTCTTCCAGAAGGTGCGCGAGGAGGCGGGGCTCTGCTACGCCATCTATTGCTGGCATGCGATGTATCGTTCAGGCGGCAACTTCGCGCTCTATGTCGGCACCGCGCCGGCGACCGCCGATCAGGCGGTGGCGACGATCACCGAGGAGCTCGCGCGTGTGGCGGCCGAGGGATTGCCGGCCGACGACCTCGCGGATGCGAAGGGACAGCTCAAGGGCACCATCATGTTGGCGCTTGAGGGGACCACCGCGCGGATGTCGCGACTCGCCTCGCACGCGTTGATGCAGGAACCGTACAGGCCGCTCGATGAGATTCTCCGGCTCATCGATGCGGTGACCATGGAGGACACCGCCGCGGTGGCCGGTGAGTTCCTCACTCCGGAGCGGATGACCACGGTCCGACTCGGGCCGTCACGTTGACCCTTTCCGCGTGCGATGGTTGCGCGCAAGCGAGTATGCAATGCTGATCGGCGTGCCGAAGGAAATCAAGACGAACGAGAATCGCGTCGGGCTGGTGCCGTCGGGTGCCGAGGCGCTGGTGCACGATGGGCATGAGGTCTTTGTCCAGGCGAGTGCAGGGGAGGGGAGCGGGTTCACCGACGCGCAGTACACCGCCGTCGGCGCGACGATTCTCCCGACCGCCGATGACGTCTGGGCCAAGGCCGAGATGATCATCAAGGTCAAGGAACCGATCGCGGTCGAGTGGCCCCGGATGCGGAAGGGCCAGCTCATGTACACCTACTTCCACTTCGCCGCCGATGAGCCGCTCACCCGTGCGGTGATGGCGTCCGGTGCCGTGGCAATCGCGTACGAGACCGTGCAGCTGCCGAATGGGCATCTGCCGCTGCTGACACCGATGTCAGAGGTCGCCGGTCGACTCGCCGTGCAGCAGGGCGCCAAGTACAACGAGAAGA
>JBBSPX010000221.1:0-2689 GCA_038258395.1 Gemmatimonadales bacterium
AGCCGAAACTGTCTCACGAAACGGGGGACAGAGCAGCGGTAGAAGCGTAGGGGCGTCCAGGCACAACGCACGCCTCCCAGGAGTTGAACTCGATGACGACGATCACCGGATCATGAAGCGTCCCGTTGCTGTCACGGCGCTCGGCTGGCTCTTCATCTTTGTCGGCGCCGCGGGGCTGCTCAAGGATCTCTGGCCCCTCGTTACCCCCGAGGCGGCGCAGCACCTCGCCAAGCTTCAGGCCGACGGCGTCGCGGACCTGGCGCCAGCGTGGATGCTACGCGCCCTCGCCATCGTGGCCGGAGTCGGGATCCTGAAGCGTCGCGAATGGGCGAGGTGGCTGTTGGCCGTCTGGATGCTGACACACGTGGCCATCAGCTTCTTCCACAACGCCACCGAGGTGATCGCCCATATACTGTTTTTTACCCCCGTGTTCTACCTGCTCTTTCGGAGAGCGAGCGCCGACTACTTTCGTCGGCGGACCGAGGCGTCGGTGTAGCGTTGGCGATCAATCCAACCACACTTCGTGTCCCGTTGGCCGGCTTTGACGGTTCCCCCGAGAGTAGATTCGGATAGTATCATGGGGTCCGAGCCGGCGGGAGGCGTTCACCAAAGCCCGGGCATGCGCGAGCATGATTCGTCCCTGCACCGCGCTTCGATAGGCGTGCGGCGCTTCGCTGCAGATCCCGGCATGCATCGGTGCCGGCCGGGGTATCGGGGCTCCGTGTACGGGCGCAACATGTTGCGCCCGGAATGGCCGCATCCGAAAATGCCGATCACACCATCCGCATCGCGGCGAGGGCCTCGGCGACATCCTCATCGCCGCGAAACTGCATCTGGAAGAGCTTCGCGTACACACCGCCACGTCGCAGCAGCTCGGCGTGGGTGCCCTCCTCGACGATCTGGCCACGATCGAGGACCATCAACCGATCGGCACGCTGGACCGTGGAGAGTCGATGCGCGATGATCAGCGTGCTCCGGCCCACCAGGAGCCGCTCCAGCGCCGTCTCGACCAGCCGCTCACTCTCGGTATCCAGCGAACTGGTCGCCTCATCGAGCACCAACACGGCGGGATCCTTGAGGATCGCCCGCGCGATCGCGATTCGCTGCCGCTGACCACCCGACAGCTTCACTCCGCGCTCGCCCACCTTCGTGTCATAGCCGTCCGGCAGATCCAGGATGAACTCATGCGCGTTGGCAATCTCCGCCGCCGCCTGGATCTCGTCCACCGAGGCATCATGCCGCGCATAGGCGATGTTCTCCGCAATCGTGCCGCTGAAGAGGGCCGGCTCCTGTGGGACGACCCCGACGGCATGCCGCAGGTCGGCGAGCCGGAGATTCCTGATATCGATCCCATCGAGCGTGATCGATCCACTGTCGACGTCCCAGAACCGCGGCAACAAGGACACCACGGTGGTCTTGCCGGCCCCGGACGGCCCGACCAACGCTACGACTTCACCGGGCGCAATCTTGAACGAGACCCCACCCAGGGTCGCCGGTTGGTCGAGCGATTGCTCGTGATACCGAAAAATCACATCACGGAATTCGACGTCGCCGCGCACCGGCAGCCGGAGAGAAACCGGCTCAGCCGGATCGACGATCTCCGGCGTCCGCTCGATCAGCTCGAACACCCGCTCGGCCGCGCCAACGGCCTCCTGGTACGAGGTGAAGAATTGCGCCAGGGCCCCAATCGCCGCGGCGATCGAAATGGTGTACAAGAGAAAGGTGACCAGCTCGCCGGCCGTGAGATCCCCGGCGATCACCAGCAGACCGCCGACGTAGAGCACGGCCGTGACACCGGCAAAGGTTGTGAAGGTGATCATGCCGAAGAACAGCGCCCGCACCCGCGCCCGCTTGAGTGCGGCGACCACCACGCGCCCGATTCGCTCGGCGTATCGTCCGGCCTCGCGCCCCTGCTGCGCGAACCCTTGCACCACGCGGATCTGCCCGAACGCCTCCTCGGCCACGGCCGTCGACTCGGCCAACTCGTCCTGTACCCCGGTGGTGATGCGCTTGAGCTTCCGTCCGAAGAGCATCGCCGAGCCGACCACGAGCGGCATCACCCCAACCGCGGCGAGCATCAACTTCGGCTGCATCAGGGTCAGGATCACGATCCCGCCGATCAGCGCCATCACCTGCCGGGCACCCTCGGCCAACTGGTGGGAGAGGATCCCTTGCAGGAGGCCGATGTCGGCCGTCAGCCGTGACGTCAGCTCACCGGTCCGCCGATTGGTGTAGAACCCCGGAGGAAACTCGAGCAGCTTGGTGAAGAGCTCGGTCCTGAGGCCCGCCACCGTCCGCTCGCCGGTCGCCGAGAGCCAGTAGGTCTGGATGTAGTTGAGGACGGCCGAGGCGGCGAAGAGCAGCAGCAACCAGAGGGCGATCTGGTTGAGGCGATCGCGGCTCAAGTCGACGAACGCGGCGTCGAGCAGGTCGCCGACGAAGAGCGGGAAGAGCAGCGCCAGTCCAGAGGAGACGACCAGCGAGACCCCGGCAATGACCAGTCCGCGCTTGAACGGGCGGACCCGGGGCCAGAGGCGGAGGAGTGGCCGCGGCGAGGGTGGGCGCCGCCGCGGGGTGGGTGTCAGGTCAGTCGTCCCCGAGATCAGTCGCCACCGGCAACTGGCTGAGCGGCTGGAGTCCGGCGGGCGACTCGAGGATCAGCATCTGGCCGCGCGACGCCGGCTGCCCG
>JBBSPX010000222.1:0-2597 GCA_038258395.1 Gemmatimonadales bacterium
AGCCACACCGTGAAGCCGTTTGCTGGATCAAGCGACAAGCCGTCACTTGGGCCTTCCGTCCTCGCGTCGATCGGTGACACCGTGTTCGTGGGTGATTGGAGCACCCGGCGCTTCACGTCATGGCTGCCGGACGGCACGCCGATCGACTCGCACCCTGCACCCGACGCGCTGGTCGGTGCGTTTCCCCAGGCACGTGACGCAGCTGGTCAATGGTATTTCGAGATCGGCCCGCCGCCCGGACCCGAGGGTCGCGGCCTCGGCGACAGTGCGGCGGTGGTGCGCAGCGATGCGATGCTCACCCGATTCGACACGATTGCCTTCCTCGCCCCAATCGATCTCGCGGAGGTGGCCACACCGGGTGGAAGCCGCATGACGCGGACCGCATTGAGCGGTCGTGATCGTTGGGGGGTGGAACGCGACGGCACGTTGTGGATCGCCCGGGTAGACCAGAACTTGATCGAATGGCGTCCGCCCGGCGGCGCGGAAAAACGGAAGAGCGAGCGGTTGCCCGACCCCATCCTGCCGGTGCAGGAGATGGACCGGCAGATGCACATCAACCGCTTTCCCGAGGAGTATCGCGCCACTGCTCGGCAGCTCCCGTTCGCGGCACTCAAACCGCCGTTCGAGGCCGTGATGCCGATCCGTCAGGGCATGTTCCTGATCGAGAAAAACGGGCTCGCGCTCGACTCCACCCGGGCATTCCAGGTGGTCGATTCCGACGGCGTGATCCGGCGGGTCATCGCGCCCGGCCGGGGTAATGCCCAAGGATTCAACGGGTCACACCTGCTGCTCACGGAGCAATTTCCCGGGGGAGTGCGGCTTCTTCGCTATCTGGTTCCCCCGCAGGCCGTGGCGCCGCGCGCCGAGCGTCCCTAGGGCTCCATGAGGTCGTCGTCGTACCGCGGATGGCGCTCGCGGTGCGGCGGGTCGCGATTGTCGTCGTACCAGCGGCGGGTGATCTCGCCCGCGAGCTTGGTGTTGCCAAGTCCGAAGGCCAGTCCGACCGCCAGCGCCACTGCGCCCAGGATCAGCGTGAATGCCGACGTCACGATCTCCTCGGCCACGCCCAGTTGCTGGAGCGCCATGAAGATCGAGATGAGCACGACCGACGCCTTCGCGACGTTGGCCAGCGTCGGCACTCCCTCGACATGCCCGGCCGAGGCAAGGATGACGCTGCGCACGAACTCACCCACCAGCATCCCCAGGATCACGATCACGATCGCCGCGATCAGCGTCGGGATGAACGAGATCATGATCCCGAACATCTCGTTGATGCTCTCCAGGCCAAGCGCCGCAGAGGCCAGCAGGATCACGATCAGCATCACCAGCCAGAAGACCAGCTTGCCGATTGCGTGTACGGGGTCGAGCCGTGCTCCTGTCCGATCGACCGCCTCGCGCAGGCCGCCCTCCTCGGCCACCCGATTGAAGTCGAGGCGCTTGAGCGTGTTGTCGACCCACTTCTCGATCTGGCGGGCCAGGAAGTAACCCGCGAGGAGGATGATGATCGCCCCCAGGATGGCCGGGAGCACGAACCACAGTTGCAGGGCGCCATTTTGCAGGCGATCCAGGATGTCAGTCACGACCCACCTCGAGAACGAGTTTTCCGAATTGCTGCGCCTCGCCCAGGCGCCGATATGCGGCGGCTCCCTCGGCGAGGGGATAGACACCATCGATCACCGGGCGCAGCAGTCCCCGGTTTCCGAGTCCGACGATCTCGGCGAACTCCACCGAGCTTCCCATGGTCGATCCGAGGATCGACCACTGGAACCAGAAGAGGCGGCGAAGGTCGAGCGCCACGTCGTGCCCGCCAGTCGCCCCGCATGTCACGTAACGTCCGCCAGGCCGCAATGCCTTGAGCGAACGGGCCCAGGTTGGAGCACCCACTGTGTCGACCACAACGTCCGCCCGTCGCCCGAAGTGCGCCTTGACCGCACTGGGCACGTCGGGCTCATCGATATGGTTGATCAGCAGCTCGGCACCGAGCGCCGAGGTTTGCGCGAGCTTGGAGTCGGATGACGACGTCACCGCGACGCGGGCACCAAGGTGACGAGCGATCTGCAGCGCCTGCAGGGCGACTCCACCCCCCGCGCCCCAGATGAGGACCACCTCACCCGATTCGACGCGGGCTCGATGTGCTAGCATCCGCCAGGCAGTAAGGGTGACCAGCGAGAACGCCGCTGCCTCGGCCCAAGTCCACTCGTCATCGATCCGCAGGACGTTGCGGCCCGGGAGCACCACCTGCTCGGCCGCCGTGCCGTGACGATGTTCACCGAGGAGCGCGAAGTCCCGACAGAACGGCTCGTCGAGGGCAAGACACGCTTCACAGTGACCGCACGAAATCCCCGGATTGATCACCACCCGATCGCCCACGGCCACATGGGTCACGGCCGCGCCGCACTCTGTCACCACACCAGCTCCGTCGGCACCGATCACGTGCGGGAACGACGCTATTGGCACCGCCGGGAGCCCGTCCGCCACCCAGAGGTCGAGGTGGTTGAGGGCCACCGCGCGGATCGCCACGCGGACCTCGCCGGGGTCGGTGAGGGTGGGCACGGGGATGTCGCAGAGGGCGAGATGGTCGGGGCCGCCGGTCGCGG
>JBBSPX010000223.1:0-2515 GCA_038258395.1 Gemmatimonadales bacterium
AGTGCCATGCCCAGCGCGATGGTCGTGCCGCCGATGCCTGATCGCCGTATCGGGCTCAAGGCCGGGCTCTACGATGCCGAGGAAGCGTCGTGGAACATGCGCCTGCTCTCGAATACCCACGCGCCCGACCGGTTCGAGGGCGTGACCAACTCCGACCTGGCGTTCACGGGCAAGTACGCGATCCAGGGCAACTACAACGGCTGGCAGGTCTGGGATATCTCAAACCCGTCGAAGCCGACCTTGGCGGCGGCGCACTTCTGCCCCGCCTCGCAGAGTGATGTATCGGTGTACGGCAACCTGCTGTTCGTGTCGGGTGAAGGGCTCTCGGGCCGACTCGATTGCGGCGGCGATGGTGTCTCCGAGTCGATCAGCAAGGATCGCCTCCGCGGGCTTCGGATCTTCGACATCAGCGATATCCGGAATCCGCGCAATGTCGGCAACGTGCAGACCTGCCGCGGCTCACATACGCACACTGTGCTGGTCGATCCGAAGGACAAGGAGAATGTTTACGTCTACATCTCCGGCTCGTCCGGTGTCCGTTCGGACAAGGAACTGCCTGGATGCGTGAGTGATTCGCCGGACAAGAATCCGAACTCGGCGCTGTTCCGGATCGAGGTCATCAAGGTGCCGGTGGCACATCCTGAGCGTGCCGCGATCGTGAGCTCGCCACGGATCTTCAATGACTTGGTGGCGCCACCGAATCATGGCGCCTCGCCAGCCGACGCCAGGGAGATGGCGGACGCGCGCGCCAAGGGCGCGTTCATCGCGAGCGTCGGTGGCAACGACATGGTGTTGCCCTCGCAGTTCGTCGCTCCGATGCTCGACAGTGTGGTCAAGGCACGCGGTGGGAGCGGGACCGCAACGGGTGCCGACAGTGCTGCGCTCCGGGCTGCCCTCCCGGCGATGATCGCCGCGAGGTTCGGTGGTCCAGCAGGGCCATCGGGCGGCCCGCGGCCCGGTCCGACCCAGTGCCATGACATCACGGTCTATCCTGCGGTCGGGCTCGCGGGTGGTGCCTGCGGCGGATACGGCCTGTTGCTCGACATTCGTGATCCGGCGAACCCGGTGCGGATCGACGCGGTGGCCGACTCGAACTTCTCCTACTGGCATTCGGCCACGTTCAGCAACGACGGCAGCAAGGTCCTCTTCAGCGATGAGTGGGGCGGTGGTGGCCAGCCGAAGTGCCGTGTCGGTGACCCGAAGGAATGGGGTGCCGACGCGCTCTTCACGATCACCAACCGCAAGATGCAGTTCCACAGCTACTACAAGATGTCCGCGCCGCAGACCTCCGAGGAAAACTGCGTGGCACACAACGGCTCATTGATCCCGATCCCGGGTCGTGATGTGATGGTGCAGGCGTGGTACCAAGGTGGTTTGTCAGTCTTTGATTGGACGGATGCCAGTCACCCGTTCGAAGTCGCATATTTCGATCGTGGTCCGGTCGATGCCAGCTCGATGGCCAGTGGCGGGAGCTGGTCGGTCTACTGGTACAACGGGGTGATGGTGAGCTCGGAGATCGGGCGTGGTCTCGACATTCTCGAGCTCACTCCGAGCGCCGCGATCTCGCAGAACGAGATTGACGCCGCGAAGACGGTCAAGCTCGACTATTTGAATGCGCAGGGTCAGCCACAGTTCACGTGGCCGCCGTCGTTCCCGCTCGTGCGGTCCTCCCTCGATCAGCTCGAGCGGAGCGGCGGGCTCTCGGTCAACCGGATCCTGAATGCACGCGAAGTGCTCCAGGCGGCCGAACGAAGCAGTGATCAGGAGCGGCGGACGGCGCTGATCGCCTTGGCGGGTCAGCTCAACCGCGACGCGTCGAGCGCACCGGAGCAGACGAAGGTCCGGAACCTCGCCCGCGAGGTTACCGACCTGGCCAGCGCGGTGCGCTGAGTCGGGAGTTTCGAGTTCGATCACGCCCGCCGTCGGCTGTTCTGCCGTCGGCGGGCGTGATGCGTTTCCAGTCTATGATCATCAGATCCGCGGAGTCACGATGCAAAGATTGATTGCCTTGATTTTGCTCATGCCGGTTGCGGTACACGCGCAGGACACGGTCGTGGCGGGGGCTCGCAACTGTCGACCCGAGCCTGGCCAGGAGGTCACCGAGCCAGTGCGTCGCCACAAGGCAGTCCCGCCGGTCTATCCGGCGGGGCTCCGGGCGGAGGGGCTCGTGACGTCGGTGCGAGTGCGGTTCGTGGTCTGCAACGATGGGGTCGTGGACAGCTCGACGGTGACCTTCGTCAAGTCGATCGATCCGCGGTTCGACGCAGCCGCCGTGCGTTCGGTTCGCGCCACGACCTACTATCCCGCCAAGCGGGATGGGGTGCCGGTGGCGCAGATTGTCGAATCGATGGTGCGGTTCAGTCCACCAACGTCGTAGGGGTACAGCAGGCCGAGCCGCGGCTGTCAAGCCGCGGTTTGGTCCGGACAAGTCAAGCCGAGCCGCGGCTATCAAGCCGCGGTTTGGTCCGCCAATTTGGGATTTCTGACAGGCCGGCCGAGCCGCGGGCATTAGCCC
>JBBSPX010000224.1:0-2501 GCA_038258395.1 Gemmatimonadales bacterium
GCCACGAAGAGCAGCGCCAGGTACGAGAGCGAGTAGCGGTAGAGCTTCCAGGTCTTCGGGGTGACGCCGTCTTCCCTGACAATCGCCCAGCAGAGCCAGAGGAACCGGCCGCCCAGCAGCGTCGCCGAGACGCCGTAGAATACGCCCGAGAGCCCGATGATGGCCGGCATGATGGTGAGTGGGATCAGCATCAAGGTGTAGAGCAGCATCTGCCGCTTGGTCTCGGGGATGCCATGGACGTTCGGCATCATCGGGATGCCGGCGTTGCCGTAGTCCGTGGTCTTGTTGAGGGCCAGCGCCCAGAAGTGGGGCGGGGTCCAGTAGAAGACGATCGCAAAGAGGTAGAGCGCGCCGAGATCGAGGCGGCCAGTCATCGCGGCCCAGCCGACCAGCGGCGGGAAGGCGCCAGCGGCCCCGCCGATCACGATGTTCTGTGGGCTCGAGCGCTTGAGCCACATGGTATAGATCAGGACGTAGAAGAGCAGGCCAGCGAGGGCCAGCCAGGCCGCGAGCGGATTGACCATCGTCCAGAAGATCAGGAAGGCCAGGGCGCCGAGAGAGATGCCGAAGGTGAGCGCGACCGGCGCGCTGATCCGACCCGACGGGATCGGCCGCCGCCGGGTCCGAGTCATCATGTCATCGATATCGCGGTCGAACCACATGTTGATCGCGTTGGCGCCGCCGGCCATCAAGTAGCCGCCCAAGGTCACCCAGCCGACCAGGGCGAGGGACGGCAGCCCCGCGGGGGTCATGAACATCGGGGCGACCGTGGTCACCAGCAGCAACGAAATGATCCACGGCTTGGTCAGGATGATGAAATCCATGAGGCGCGGGCGGGTCTCCGCGCGGGTCGAGTCGGCAGTCACGGCGTCGGACATCTGGAACGCGCATCCCTTTCGGCCGAATCCCCCTAGGCGAACCGGCCATTTGGTGTCAGTTTACAGGTGAGAAAGATACCTGCCCGGTCGAGTCGTCTCAACTCGCGATCTCGAGAACCTCTCGTCCGACCACACGCCTGTCTCCACTCGATCCCTCCTCCACTCAGGACATCTCATGAGCGAAGCCGGCAACGCGGACGATGAACGCCTCCCACGGACCCTCGGGCTCTGGAGTGGGGTGGCGATTCTGGTGGGCATCACGATCGGCAGCGGGATCTTCCGGGTGCCGGCCCAGGTGGCCAGCACACTCGGCACCCCGAAGGCGTTCCTCGCCGTCTGGGTACTCGGTGGGTTGGTGACCCTCACCGGTGCGCTCGCGATCGCCGAACTTGCGGCGATGTATCCGCGGAGTGGCGGCATCCTCCCCTATCTGCACGAGAGCTGGGGTCGGTTCCCGGCCTTCCTCGCCGGCTGGGCCGAACTCACGGTAATCCGTGCCGCGGCGGTCGGTGGTATCTCGACGATCTTCGCGGAATACCTCTCGTACTTCATCGAGATGACGCCAATGCAGGTGCGCTACGTCGCGGCGGCCACCATCATCGTGATCGCGGCACTCAACTGGATCGGGGTGAGCTACGCCTCGATGCTGATGAATGTCACCACCATCCTCAAGTACGGCGCCCTGATCGGGATCGTGTTCTTCGCGTTCGGAACCGGGAGTGGCAACGCCTCGAATCTCACCGTCGCGGATACCGCAGCCGTGGTCGGAGTCTCGGCGCTGTTCACCGCACTCGTTCCGGTGATGTGGACCTACGACGGCTGGTCGAACCTCGTCTCGATCGGCGGTGAGGTGAAGAATCCCAGCGTCAATCTGCCGCGTGCACTCCTGATCGGCACCGCCGCCATCGTGGTGATCTACCTGCTGATCAACGCGGCGTATCTCTATCTGGTGCCGATCAGCGAGATGCCGTCGGTGCGTCTGGTCGCGGCGACGGCCGCCGAGCGGATTCCCGTCTTCGGTGCGGCGGGCGGAGCGATCGTCAGCGGTATCGTGATGCTTTCGTGCTTCAGTTCGACCAACGGCTCGATCATGACCGGGCCGCGCATCTGGTACGCGATGGCCGATCGCGGGCTCTTCTTCCCGGTGCTCGCACGCGTCTCGCCACGGTTCAAGACGCCGTCAGTCGCGATCTGGTCCGCCGCAACGGTGAGCGTGATTTACGTGCTGCAGAATGACTTCGGTGCGCTGGCCGACAAGTTTGTCATCGGCTCGTGGCCGTTCTATGCGCTCGCGGTCGCCGGCGTCTATCGGCTCCGGAAGACGCGCCCCGACGCGCCGCGACCCTACCGCACACTCGGCTATCCGATCACGCCCGCGATCTTCCTGGTCGCCTCGGTCGCGATGATGGGCAACGCGCTGCTCACCGACTCGAGCGGCACATTGGTGACGTTCGGCATCATCGGGTCCGGGATTCCGGTGTACTTCCTGTGGGAGAAGTTCGGGCGCAAGCGCGGTGGCGATGATGGATTAAGGATTAAGGATTACCGATTAACGATCTGTCACGCCGAACGCAGTGAGGCGGCGGTGCCGAGGGGATGGTACCAAAGCCGCGCTCACCCCCC
>JBBSPX010000225.1:0-2491 GCA_038258395.1 Gemmatimonadales bacterium
AGGATGCTCAGCGGAGTCGGATTTACCTGGGCCACGCCAACCTTCCGCCGCTTCTAGCATTTCCCGGCGCAACGTCCGCCCGTCGCATTGCTACCAAGGGGATCGAAATCTTGTCGAAATACCACGTTCGCACGGAGTGGTGACGCACGCTCGCGAGGAGTGCCGCATAACCTGCGCTTGCTGCTGTCGAGGCCAAACGGTTCGGCCGCCGCCCTGGATGTTCGATTGAGGAATGCGGCGGCCTCACCGGCCTCGCAGCAGAAGCGCAAGCCGTTAGAGTGACCTAGCGAAGCGTTGTGGCTTGGCCACGGTGCCCCATTTCCCATCCTCTCGCCCTCGGACGTAGATTTCCGACCATGCGTCCATCCCTCGAAGTCCTCCGGAGCAAGGTCGAGGCACCCATGCGGCAGCACGGTGTTGTGCACGCTGGAGTGTTCGGCTCTGTCGCGCGCGGTGACTATCGCTCGGGCAGCGATGTGGACTTCCTCGTCGAATTCGAGCGCGGGCGTAGCCTGCTCGATTTGGTGGAGCTTCGCATCGAGCTCCGGGATGCCCTCGGGCAGGACGTGGATGTTGCCACGCGCAACTCCCTGCACCCTCGCCTCCGCGACCGTATCCTCCGCGAACTCGTTCCCCTCCTATGACCCGCGCGGTTCCGCTCCTGCTCGGCGAATTGCTCGAAGCGACCGATCTCATCGCGCAGTACACGGCCGAGCTCACCTTCGACGATTTCGCGGCGAACATCGAAAAGCAGGACGCGGTCGTGCGGCGGCTCGCTGTGATTGGTGAGGCCGTCAAGGGCTTGCCAGAGCCGTTCCGCGCCCAGTACCCCGAAGTCCCCTGGCGCAGCATCGCCGGCGCGAGAGACATCTTGGTGCATGAGTACTTCCGGGTCGACCTCGAACTCGCGTGGGAAATGGTACAGACCGAGCTTCCCGAGCTCGCGCGGCAGGTGCGGCGCATTATGACTGCAGAAGGTCTCGCGAGCGGCGGGGCACTCTAACCTGCGTATCTGGACTCCCCCCCCCGTTTTTGCAAGGGGCGGTTCTCTTGATTGTTTTTCTTCTCGGATCATCCACGTCGGCGGAGGGTCGACTGCAGTCGTATCTCCGGCCCTTGAGGTGGGCGCAAGGCCCTGGCCACGATGGTAAGTCGCGCATGGGGAGCCAATCGCTTGTCGCGGCCACGAGGGCCATGCGGGTTATCGGCTCGTCCCCACGCCGGTCTGACCGGTCGCCATCGCGATGATCGTTTAGCAGTTCGTGGTGTGCCCCTCCTCCTGCGGCATCCGCCGCGCGAAGTCCCGCCCGTCGCGCCAGACCTTCCAACTGATCCGCGCGAGCTTGTTCGCCAATGCCACGGCTGCCACGTTGTGACAGTGACGGAGGGAGACCTCCTTGGCCCAGGCGCGGAGATCATCCGGCGTGTTCGTCACCGCGCCAGCGCGCAGGGCGGAGCGCGCGCCGTGAATGAGGAGCATGCGCAGGTAGCTGTTCCCCTTGCGGGTGATCGATCCCAGTTTCCGGGAGGACCCACTCGAGTGCTCCCGCGGCGTGAGGCCGAGCCAGCTGGCGAAGTGTCGCCCGGAGCGAAAGCGACGGATGTCGCCGACACACGCCACCATCGCCGTCGCGGTGAGGACGCCGATCCCGGGGACAGTCATCAGTCGCTTGGCCTCCGGCATCTCGTGGAGCAACGCCGTCAGCGCGGTGCGCACGGCGTCGGCCTTCTCCTCCAGTGACCGGATCTCCGCGATCACCTCGAAGAGCGCCTGTCTGAGAAACTCCGGCACCGCGTCATCAGCCAACGCAGACCGAGCGTCCAGGGTGACGCGCCTGGCGCCGACGGGCATCGTGTGACCGAGTTCGCGAAGGTGCCCGCGGAGGGCATTGATGCGCGCAGTCCGAGTGCGGAGATAGCTCTGTCGAATCCGATGCAGCGCCACCACCGCTTGCTGCTCAATCGACTTCACCGGTACCGGCGTGAGGGCATGATTGCGGGAGGCTTCGAGCAGCGCCTTGGCGTCGGCGCGATCGGTCTTGTTGCCATCCCGGTACCGTGCCACATCCGCAGGATGCAGCAGCGTCACACGATGGCCGCAGCGCTGGGCCTCCCGTCCCCAGTGGTGGGCCGAACCGCACGCCTCGAGCAGCACCTCGGCGGGAGCCTGTGCCGCGAGGAAGCGCGGGAAAGCCGCACGGGAAAGTCGTCGCCGGGAGGTCACCACGCCGGGTGCCTCTGAGATCGCCACTTCAAACACCGTCTTGGCGAGATCGACGCCGATCTGTATCGTTGACATGGGGCTCCTCCTCGAGGTGGTGGCCTTTGGGGCCGTGATCATGATGGATGTTGTCTGCATCTCGGGGGGGAGTCCATACCATCACTTGCTGCGGACGAGGCCAACCGGCTCGGCCGCCGCGATGTATGCTTTAGCTAAGGACTGCGGCGGCCTCGCCTGGCCTCGCAGCAGAACCGCAAGCCGTTATGCCGC
>JBBSPX010000226.1:0-2456 GCA_038258395.1 Gemmatimonadales bacterium
ATCCGCGAGCGCGGCACCCACGACCTCCACCGGGACGCCGGTGAGGTTGACGGCGAGCGCCGCCGCGAGTGCGTTGGCGACATTGTGATCGCCGAGCAGCGGAAACCGGTCACGGGCAATCAGCGGTGCATCGCCGATCCGGAGCACGCCCGCCTCGCGATCGTACCACGCATCCGCGCGCACCCGGGTGCTGAACGCGAAGTGTCGCCCGGCGACCTCAGCCACCATCTGGCGCGACTCGGCATCGTCGAGATTGTGGACCCAGAGCGATCCGGCATGGGCCCCATTGAAGAGGCGTGCCTTGTCGGCGTAGTAGGCGGCCAGATCGGGATAGCGATCAAGGTGGTCCGGAGAGAGGTTGGTCAGCACCCCTGCGGTCGGTCGCAGCGCCGACATGTCATGGAGCTGGAATGACGACAATTCGACGGCCAGCCACTCGGGGGGCTCCGCTTCCAGCGCCACACTCGACAGCGGCAGGCCAATGTTGCCGGCTGCAACACTGCGACGTCCAGCGCGCGCGAGGAGCCGACCGACCAGCGAGGCGGTCGTGGTCTTGCCGTTGGTTCCCGTGATCCCGATCCACTCCGCTCCAGGCATTGCCTCCAGCCCGAGGGCCGCCTCCGCGATGACCTCGACGCCGGCGTCCCGCGCAGTTGCGACGACCGGCGCGTCCGGGGGGATGCCCGGCGAGAGCACCAGCGCCATGCTCCGCGCCACGCGGGCGAGATCGTGTCCACCGGTCTCGATCGTGACGGCGGGTCCGGCGAGGGCGAGCGTCTCTGCGTTCGCAGCAGCTCCACGGTCCGAGGCGTAGACCGGGATCCCGTGCCGGGCGAGCAGGCGCACGGCGGCAGTCCCCGACCGACCCAGTCCGGCCACGGACACTTCCCCCCCCCGATCCCGCCAGCGTGCGAACCGCGTCATCGCAGCTTCAGGGTCGCGAGGGCGATGAGCGCGCAGAAGATGCCCAGGATCCAGAACCGCACCACCACCGTGGCCTCCGCCCAACCGAGCTTCTCGAAATGGTGGTGAATCGGTGCCATCCGGAAGACGCGATGCGCATCGGCATACTCGCGACCGCGCGTCCGCCGGTACCACTTGTACGTCCCCGTCTGGATCATGACCGAGAGCGCCTCGGCGACGAACACCCCGCCGATGATCACGAGCAGGAATTCCGACTTGAGCAGGATCGCCATCGTCCCGAAGGCCCCGCCGAGCGCCAGCGATCCGGTGTCGCCCATGAAGACCTTGGCGGGCGGGGCGTTGAACCAGAGGAAGCCGAGACAGCCGCCCATGAGCGCCGAGCAGACGATGGCGAGCTCACCGGCGCCGGGCAGCAGCACGAGGTTGAGGTACCCGGTGGTGTCGGTGCGTCCGAGGATGTAGGCGAAGAACGCGAAGGCCCCCGCCGCAATGGCCGAGAGTCCGGTCGCGAGCCCATCGAGACCATCGGTGAGGTTGACCGCGTTCGAAAAACCGGTCACGACCCCCGTCACAAACACCACGTACACCACCGGGGCCATCACCAACAGGGTGAACTTGAGGAACGGCACCGTGGTTGCGTTTGCCGGCAGGATCGATTCGGGAACGATCGGGAACGTGAGCAGCAGGATGCCGAGCGTGATGCCGAATGAGACCTGACCTGCGAGCTTCCATTTGGCGACCAGGCCACGTGATTGGCCCTGCACCACCTTCAGGTAGTCGTCAAGGAATCCGATCGCGCCAGTCCAGAGCATGGCCACCAGGGTCACCAGCACGAAGGGGTTGTCCAGTCGGGCCCAGAGCAGTGCCGGAATCACCGTGGCGGCGATGATGATCAGGCCGCCCATCGTCGGCGTACCCCGCTTGGCCTGATGCGAAGCGGGACCGTCAGCGCGGATCACCTGTCCGACCTTGCGCTCCTGGAGTCGTCGGATCACGCTGGGCCCCACGACGAACGCGATCAGCAGCGCCGTCACCATCGCCCCCGCTGCACGAAACGAAATGTACGTGAAGAGGTTGAAGATGATCAGGGACTTGCCGAGTGGCGCGAGGAAATGATAGAGCATCTGGTCTCAGGCGAGCGGTGAGCGAGAAAGGATGGCGGGCAACACCTGCTCCAGGGCCGCCCCCCGCGAACCCTTGAGCACAAGAAGCTCACGACCTCCAACGTGCGATGCCACAAGCTGCCCGGCTTCAGCGGCGGTCGCGGCGGTCAGCAATTCGCCGGTATAGCCGCCACCCACGCGGGCAAACGCCGGTACGAATTCCCCGACCAGAACGAGCAGCTCGGGCGCCAACTGCATGAGGAGACCGGTCACCTCATCGTGTAGTGCGGCCTCGTGCCTCCCAAGCTCCTTCATTGTGCCGGCCACGAAGATCAGGCGACGCCCGGCACGGAGCTCATCCGCGAGAGCGATCGCCGCCATGAACGACTCGGGATTGGCGTTGTATCCGTCATTGAGGATGGTGAGCTC
>JBBSPX010000227.1:0-2369 GCA_038258395.1 Gemmatimonadales bacterium
CCATCCCTTGCCGGCACCGATGGGACCGATGTTGAACGCATACAGTACCGCGAAGATGATCGTGAGCCAGAACATCGCGACCCACCACCGCGGCATCGGGTTGTCATACTCCCGAATGCCGTCGTACTCGTGCTCGATCAGCTCGTCTTTCTTGCTCATGACTGACTCCGCCGCGCACGCGGCTGCTGGGGCGTCTCGTCGTCGAGCGGCATCTGGGCGTCCTGCTGCCAGCGCTGGCGTGCCGACGGGCGGAAGATCCATCCGATGATTGCCACGAACGCCAGCAGGAAGAGGAGGAGGCCGACAATCGCGTACCCCGACAGGCCGGCGTGGCCGACGATATCGGACAGCTTCATGGTGTGCCCCCTGTCGTGCCGACCGCCGGCGTCTGGATGTCACGGCCGATGCGCTGCATGTAGGCCACGATCGCGACGATCTCGCGATCCTCGAGACCGGCCGGTCCACCCGTCGACTCGATTTCCCTGGCGATGGCCCGGGCCTGCTCGTGTGCCATCGCCGATGCCTCGTTGATCGCCTTGCCGTACGGCACGCCCAGCATCGCCATCACCTCGACCCGATGCACCAGTTTGTCATAGTCGATCGGGGTCGTCGCGAAGTGCGCATAACTTGGCATGATCGAGCGCGGCGCGATCTCGCGCGGGTCCGCGAAGTGACGCACAGGCCAGAGATCCGGATACTTGCCGCCGATTCGGGCGAGGTCGGGGCCGATCCGGCGCGAGCCCCAGAGGAACGGATGCTCGTAGACCGACTCGCCGGGCTTGGAATACTCGCCGTAGCGTTCCGTCTCGTAGCGCAGCGGCCGGATCATCTGCGAATGGCAGTTGACACACCCTTCGCGGATGTACATGTCGCGACCATACAACTCGAGCGGCGAGTACGGCTTGACCGAGGCGATCGTCGGCACGTTCGAGCGGATCAGGAAGGTCGGCAGGATCTCGGCCAGTGACGCCACCGCGACCGTGAGAATCACCAGCACCGTGAAGAGCACCGGCATCCGTTCCCACCGCCGGTGAAACGCGAGACCACCGTGCATCACGTGGCCCGGTTCAGCCACGGCGGCCCGACGCGGGACGAGCGGCGCGGCGCGGATCACCGGCACGTGGTAAGCGGCCGGACGCCGCCTCCAGGTCATCAGGATGTTCCAGCCGAGGAGGAACGTGCCGGTGAGGTAGAGGCTGCCACCGACCACCCGCACCCAGTACATCGGTATCAGCCGTGCGACCGTCTCGACGAAGTCGGGATAGGTGAGGCGGCCGGTCTCATCGAACGCGCGCCACATCAGCCCCTGGGTGACGCCGGCGCTGTAGATCGCCACGACATACAGGATGATGCCGATCGTCGCGATCCAGAAGTGCATCGAGGCGGCCTTCTTCGAATACAACGGCACCTGGAAGAGGCGTGGCGCCAACCAGTAGATCATGCCGAAGGTCATGAAGCCGTTCCAGCCGAGCGCCCCGGTGTGGACGTGCGCGATGATCCAGTCGGTGTAGTGCGCCAGGCTGTTCACGCTCTTGATCGAGAGCATCGGGCCTTCGAAGGTCGCCATGCCGTACGCCGTGATGCCGACCACGAAGAATTTGAGGATCGGATCGTCGACAACCTTGTGCCAACTGCCGCGCAGCGTCAGCAGGCCATTGATCATCCCGCCCCAACTGGGTGCCCAGAGCATCACCGAGAAGAGCATCCCGGTCGTCGCCGCCCACTCGGGCAGTGCGGTGTAGTGGAGGTGGTGTGGGCCAGCCCAGATGTACAGGAACACCAGTGACCAGAAGTGCAGGATCGAGAGGCGATACGAGAACACCGGTCCCTCGGCGGCCTTCGGCATGAAGTAGTACATCAGGCCGAGGAACGGCGTGGTCAGGAGGAACGCGACGGCGTTGTGGCCGTACCACCACTGCATGAAGGCGTCCTGCACGCCGGCGTAGATCGAATAGCTCTTGAACAGGTCGGCCGGGAGCGAGAGGTTGTTGAAGATGTGCAGGATCGCCACGGTGATGATGCTGGCGATGTAGAACCAGATGGCGACGTAGAGGTGCCGCTCACGGCGCCTCAGGATCGTCATCATGAAGTTCCACGCGAACCCCACCCAGACCACTGCGATCGCGATGTCGATGGGCCATTCGAGTTCGGCGTATTCCTTCGCCTGCGTGAAGCCGAGCGGCAGGGTGATCGCCGCGGCGACGATGATCAGCTGCCATCCCCAAAAGTGGAATCCCGACAGCTTGTCGGACCACATGCGTGCCTTGAGGAGCCGCTGGGTCGAGTAGTAGGCGCCACAGAAGAAGGCGTTGCCCGCGAACGCGAAGATCACCGCGTTGGTGTGCAGCGGCCGGAGGCGGCCGAACGAG
>JBBSPX010000228.1:0-2359 GCA_038258395.1 Gemmatimonadales bacterium
CATCGACAGCGCCCTCGCTCTTCCCGGCACCCACGAGGGTGTGGAGCTCGTCGATGAAGACGACGTAGCGGCCGGCCGCCGCCGTCAGCGCCGACACGACCGCCTTGAGGCGCTCCTCGAACTCGCCGCGATATTTGGCGCCCGCGAGCAGGAGACCGATGTCAAGGGCGACGATCTCGCGACCCCGAAGCGAGTCAGGGACATCGCCGTCGATGATTCGCTGTGCGAGTCCCTCGACGATGGCGGTCTTGCCGACCCCTGGCTCACCGATCAGCACCGGATTGTTCTTGGTCCGACGCGACAGCACCTGCATCACACGGCGCACTTCCTCGTCGCGACCGATCACCGGATCGAGCAGCCCGGCGCGGGCCGCATCGGTCAGGTTGCGCGTGAACCGCTCGAGCGACTGGTACTTCCCCTCCGGCTCCTGATCGGTGACCCGGTGGCCGCCACGGATCTCCTCGAGTGCCTGCCGCAGGGTGGCGGGCTCGAGGCCCTCCTGCTCAAGCAGCCGGTAGGCCGTGGTTCCCTTCTCCTCGGACAAGGCCAGAAGCAGGTGCTCGGTCGAGACGTAGTCGTCGCCGAACTCCTTGGCCAGCTTCTCGGCGCGATTGAAGATCTTGGTGGTGCCGCGATCGATGGTCGGGGGGGTGTCGGACCCACTCTGGCGTGGAAAGGTCGCGATCTCGCTCTCGACTTGATTCGAGAGCCGAGAGACCACCACACCGGCCTTCTGCAGGATGGGGCCGACGATGCCGTCCTCATGCGCCAACAGCGCCGCAAGGAGATGCGCGTCGTTCATGACGGGATTGCCGAGCCCTCGCGCCTGCTCAAGTGCGGCACGCAGCGATTCCTGAGCCTTCAGGGTCAAACGGTCTGGACGGATCATGGTCGATTCTCTCCGGGGTTCCACCGTTCTATCGGCAAGACCCAAACCAGACGGTTCCTGCCGCTTCGGCAGGGTTCACCGCTAGTAGGCCACCACGAGCTTTCGGGTCCGAAGGAAGGGTGGGCGCTGGCCCGTGCCGGCCTCAGAGGTATCGACGGCGAGTTGGAGGTAATAGACGGCATTCGGCGCGATCCGGGGAGGAGTGCCGAGCACACCATCCCAGCGGGCCACCCATGCCCCGCAGCGGAGTGGCAGTCCCTCGAGCGGCGTCGCGGCCCGGTTGCGGAGCACAAGCGTCGCTACGGGCTGCGTGAGGCCACTGAACGCGCGGAGCGTGATCCGTGGCGTGCGCCCACCCCGGCAGTATTCTGCCGGCACGGAAAACGGCACGAGCAGCGCGGGGAAGATCGGCCTTGGCCGTGGCTCGTCGAGGGTCGGGATCGGGGGGGAAGCGTCGCGTTGGGCCTGAAGCGGGATCGCTCCCAGCACCGCCAGCCACGCCGCCATGCCCACCGACACGGCGTGCCAGCGCATCGACTATCCCTGGCACCCAGAGGTGCATCGTCGCGCGGTGTACCTCCCCATGGTTCATCTACCCCCAAGTAAGCCTGATCCATCAATTTAGCGTTGCACTCCACCCGTGTCATCGCCCTCGACCCATTGCAGAAGTGCTGGAAGTGTGCCATCAACCACATGGCGGGTGATCCAGCGTCCAACCAGTCGGCGGTGGGCCGCAGCATGCCGGGCGTCCAAGTCGGGCGGATCCCCGCCGCCTTGAAGAAAGAAACCGAGCGCACGGAGATCGTCACCATCGAGACGGGCCGCGCCGCCTCCAGTCGCACAGGCGGCGCAGAGCACGCCACCGTCCTCGATCGAGAAGCGGGCGGCGCCTGCCTGGACGGCCTTCCCGTCGCGCGCGCAAAAGTTGAGGGTCGGTGTGGACCCCAATGCCGCCACGAGCCGCCACGTGGCGCTCAGGCCAACGACCTCGATCGCGGCCGGAGGAGAGGCATCGAGGATACCGAGCCCCCAGACGAGGGCGTCATAGGCGTCTTCCTGCGGAGTTGACGGGAACGCCCGAGCCGCGAGTTCCGCCAGCGTGCTCGCCGCCCGGAATCCCGAGAGTGATGCGGTGACGCCGAGATGCGCCACCGCGAGCTCGAACTGCGTCAGCGTCGCGAGCTCACCGCGGCCGGCAATGAGGTGCGCTGTGCCGGTGGCCAGCACCTGGAGTCCGGGAAATGGCGACCGTGGCCGGCTGGCACCCTTCGCGATGGCGGCGACGAGACCCTGCTCACGGGAGGCGAGGCGGACGATGCGTGACGTCTCTCCGTAGCGGACCGACCCCACGACGACCGCCGGCGTCTGGACCGCGGGCCCGGGCATCTATCAGGGCGTGGCGAAGAGGCGATCCGCCGCAATGCCTGCCATGGCGCCGGCGACCGGACAGACGCCCGCGGCGATTGATGC
>JBBSPX010000229.1:0-2238 GCA_038258395.1 Gemmatimonadales bacterium
CGTGGCATCACCGCACGCCACACCGCGACCAACCGCGAGGCGTATGATGGCATCAACGGGGCCCTCGACCGGATGACCGAGGGATTCTTGTTCGCCAATGTGATCGAATTTGATCAGAGTTGGGGGCACCGGAACGATGTGGCCGGCTTCGTGGGCGGTCTCCGCGAGCTCGATGCCTGGATTCCGAGCTTGCTGGACCGGGTTGGACCGGCCGATCTGGTTATCTTGACCGCCGATCATGGCAACGACCCGACTACCAGTTCGACCGACCATGCCCGGGAGCAGATACCGATCCTGGTGCTCGGGGGTCGGGTGCGACCGATCGGGATCGGCGCGCGTCAGTCTTTTGCGGATGTCGGCCAGACGATCGCCGAATGGTTGGGCGTGCCCAGTCTGGTCCATGGGACGTCCTTTCTCGGCGAGGTCATGACAGAATGAATGCACTCGAGACGGCCGCCAAGGCCGCTCGTCAACGGGCGTATGCACCCTACTCGGGATTTCGGGTGGGCGCCGCGCTGGAGACTGAGGACGGAACCATCGTAACCGGATGCAATGTGGAGAACGCCTCCTACAGTTTGACCATTTGTGCCGAGCGGAGCGCCGTCGCCACGGCTGTGGGGCTCGGGCATACCCGGTTCCGTCGGCTGGTGATTTCGAGTGAGGCCAGCGAGCCGATCTCACCGTGCGGCTCGTGCCGGCAGACCCTCTGGGAATTCGCCCCCGACCTCACGGTCGAGAGTATCACCGAGACGGCGCGACGGACCTGGTCGCTCGCGGAACTGCTGCCCGCTGGCTTCTCGCGATCGGATCTCACGTGATGCGCCTGTTGCTTGCGAGTCTGATGGTGATCGGCGCGACGGCATGCACCGAGAAGCTGACCACGCCGGGTGGCTGTCCGGCGCTCTGCCCAGGTGGGCAGCCCGAGGTGCGCGACACCACGATCGACGCCCTGTTCGGTCTGGACAGTTCGTTCACCGGGTACTCATCCTTGGTGGATGCCAGCTCGTTGCCGCTGAGCAACGGTGGCGTGCTCGGCGAGTCTCGGGCGGTGATCCAATTCTTGCCGCGCGGGGACTCGATCACCGTCGCGGACACGACCTATCCGCTGGCGATTGATTCGGTGATCATCCGCATGGGATTGCAGGATCGAGAGCCCACGATTTCCGGACTGGCCCTCGAACTCTATCGTCTGGATGTCGACGTCGATTCAAGCATCACCTGGCCCGAGCTGACGGCGCAGATGGTCCCCGAGCGATTGCTCCAGACCCTTGCGATCCCGGACTCTCTTGCGCGCGGGCCCCTCCTGTTCCGGTTCACCGGTGCCGAACTCGCGAAGCTCGCGTACACGCCAGAGGATAGCACCCGACTCGTCATCGGGGTGCGTCTCGTCGCACCCGTGATGGGAGCGGGCGCCTACATCGGTGCAGCCCGCGCCGGCGAAGCCGGCATCTTCTATCAGAGCTGGGCGACGGTCCCCGTCGGCGATACGGCGCTCCAGCATCCCTTGGTGCAGCGGAGTCCGTCGCAAAACTTCACAGTCCATCCCGGACCAACGCCGGTCGGAAGTACCCAGCTGTTGGTCGGCGGTCGACCCGCTGCACGGGCGCTGATCCGCTTCGCATTGCCGGACTACCTGCGCGACTCGGTGACGATCATTCGCGCCACACTCGAGATGACACTCGATGCGCCGCTGGTCGGCCTCACCGGTGACAGCACCCGAATCGACGTGAACCCGATTCTCGCCGACTTCGGCGCCAAGTCCGTGGCCTTCGTCAACGAGGGTGGCACGACGTGGATCCACCCTGGTGATGGCATAATCTCGCTCGAGGTGACCAGGCTGGTGCGGCTCTGGCAGGGCGCCACACCGCTCCCGGCAATCGTGCGAGTCCGACATGCCTTCGAGTGGTCCTCGTTCATCAATCCCATCCTGCGCTCGACGCGCAGTGCCGGCGCGGACGCCCCGCGAATTCGCATCACGTACCGGCCGCCATTCGCCGTGGAGGGCTTCTGATGCGCACTCGCCATCTGATATCGCTCGCGGCGGCGCTCGTGTCTGTGAGCCTTCCCGTCAGCGCCCAATCGTCGCAGTTCGGCGTACGCGGTCTCGGCCATCCAGGACGGGGTCTCGCGGTCGACGCGCTCGGCACCGAGGGTGCGACCGGCCTGTTCTCGGAGGGTTCGAGCCTCAATCCCGCTGCGCTGGCCCTGCTCAATACCAGCCTGGCCAGCTTTTCGACA
>JBBSPX010000230.1:0-2174 GCA_038258395.1 Gemmatimonadales bacterium
AGCTGCGCCTTGCCGCTCATCATGATCACCGGAATCTCGGTGTCAGCCTTTCGGATGGTCTCGAGCGTCGCGAGGCCGTCGGGCCCCGGTGGCATCATCAAGTCGAGCAGGATCAGGTCGGGCCGCACCTCGGGCATGGCCAGCAAGCCAGCATTGCCATTGGCGGCTTCGGCAACTTCGAACCCTTCGGCCTTGAGAAGCGCACCGACCATCCGGCGGATGTTGGCCTCGTCGTCGATGATCAGGATCCTGGTGGTCATGCGGGCACCCGGACGATGAAGGTGGCTCCGCCGCCCGGGGTATCGGTGACGGAAATCGTACCGCCGTGCTGCTCGACGGTCTGTCGCACGATGGCGAGGCCGAGGCCGGTGCCGTCGCGCTTGTCGGTGAAATAGGGTTGGAACACCAGCGCACGCTTCTCGATCGGAATCCCCTCACCCCGATCGGCGATTCGAATCTCGATCGCACCGGGCTCCTCGATGATGCGCACCCCGATGTGGCCCGCTGACCCGGACGCCTCGACCGCGTTCCGGAGCAGGTTGCTGAAGGCACGCCGGAGCGGATCGTATTGCGCCTCGACAACAATGCCGGGAGATGTCGCCGTGAACGACGACGTGAGTGGCTCGGGAACAGCCGCACGCAGCATCTCCCCGAGCATTTCGCAAAGATCGACGGGCGACGGAACGGTCTCGGGAAGGCGTCCGAGTTCCGAAAACTCCCGAGCCATTGCCTCGAGCCGCGCCGATTCTGCTGCGATGATCTCGAGCACCTCGACCGTCTCTGGTGTAGCCGTCCGGCGGAGTTGCAACACTGCGAGGCGGATCGGTGTGAGCGGATTCTTCATCTCATGCGCCACCCGGCGCGCCACCTCGCCGAAGGTGCGCAATCGCTCGGCCTCGAGCTCGGCGCGGCGGCCCTGTTCGAGTGAACTCTCGAGGTCGCGGAGCGCGGTGCGGAGCGCGGCGAATTCGGGGATGCTTCGGCTCTCGGTCCGGTCGTCGGGCAAGGGATCACGGCGTTTGATCCGCCCGGTCCAGTCGACCACCTCATCGAGCGGGGAGGCCAACTGACGCGAGAGTGCCGTACCGGCGACCGTGATGGTGAACAGCAGCACGATGGCCGCAACAATGAGCACACCACCCAATTGACCCGGAAGCCCGCGCCGCATGCCATCGGCATTGCGGAACTTGGTGCCGAAGTCCTGCAACGCGTGCTCGTGCTCGGCCAACGCCACCTCGGCCGCTGGCGCGAGCGGGGTGCCGGTCAGGGAGAGATCGAGCTTCTGATAGCTCGACTCGATCCGTTCGAGTTCGGTGCGACCATCAATGCCAAACCCGACCGTGCGCAACGTCACGTAGCCGGCATAGGCCATCAGGCCCACCGGTACTGCGCTCACCACGAGAAGGGCGACGAAGAGGCGACCGCGGAAGGAGAAGCGGGACACGACGGAAAGTAGCCGGAAACAGGATCGGAGGGACCGGTGTTGCATCCTCACCACAGTTGGTCGAGCAGCTGAGTATCTCCTGGCGTTGCATCGTCGCCCTATGCCCTCGCCTGTGGGCCGCCGCCGTGTGGCACCCGTCCTGCACCAACTGACGCCGAACGATCGACTGGAACCTCCTCATGGGAATCCGATGCGGATGACTCGCACCACCCTGCGGCATGCTGCCGCGTTTCTCCTAGCGGCTGGTCTCGTTGGCAGCCTGGGCACTTCGGTGCTGGGCGCGCAGGCGAGCACCACCGGGAGCCTGACGGGCCAGCTCCTCGACGAGCGCGGTGTCCCGGTGCCCGACGCCGGGCTGACGCTCTCCCACGATGGCGTGGTGATCCGCATCGCTCGAGGGCAATTGAGCGGGCGATTCAGCATCGTCGGCCTGACCCCGGGAGCCTACTCGCTTCTGGCAGAACAGGTCGGTTATCAGCCGGTGCGCCTGACCGCGATCCCGGTCAGTGCAGGGCAGGCCACCACCATCGCCCTCCGACTCGAGCGTCGGCCACCACCGGTCTCCGCTCCGGTTGAGCGTCGCTTCGATGGGCTCGGCCCCTCGACGGCAGGGCGCCAGTTCCGAGACGGCTCGCTCGAGGCGTTCGATCGCTTCCGGAGCGCCTCCGACGTGGCCAACAACGCGACAGGGGTCATCGGCGGCTTCGAGGGCGCGAATGCGTTCGGTCTC
>JBBSPX010000231.1:0-2071 GCA_038258395.1 Gemmatimonadales bacterium
CGCGCCCCCGCGGAGCCCCCAGCCCGACGCCGGCCCGGGGCGGTGGAGCCTGGTGAACCCAGCCCCGTCGGTCGCGGGCACCGTGTGGGCCCCGGACCGGTGTCGTGGCCGAGGAACAGACACAGAGTGTGCCCAAGACCGGACAAGGCACCGCGAGAAATCACGCCGTCATCTCACCGAGCTTGGCGTGTACCACCGACTCCATCACTTGGCGTACCGTACGGTCCGCGATCTCTGCCACGACCTCGGCGGCGAACGCCCAGGTCAGCAACTGCTCCGCCTGCGTGCCACCGATCCCGCGCGACTGCAAGTAGTAGCGCTGTTGCTCGTTGAGTTGGCCGATCGTGGCACCGTGGGTGCACCTCACATCGTCGGCGAAGATCTCGAGCTGCGGCTTGGTGTCGACACGCGCCTGATCGCTGAGCAGCAGGTTGCGATTGGTTTGCTTGGCGTCGGTCTTCTGCGCCAGCCGGTCGACCAGCACCTTGCCGTTGAAGACACCGCGCGACCGATCGCCCAGCACTCCCTTGTAGACCTCCCAGGAGTTGCAGTTGGGCTTGTCATGGAAGATCGCAGAATGGGTATCGGCAATCTGATCGCCCGTGGTCAGGTAGAGACCGTACAGCAACGTCTCGACTCGCTCACCGAGATGGCGCGTGTGCAGGTTGTGACGGCAGAGACGGCCGCCCATTGCCAGTGCGAATGAGCGATAGTGCGAATCCTGCTCCTGATCGACGTGCGTGAAGCCGATATGCCAGGCACCGTGGTGTTCGCGGGCCACGCGGGTGTGATCGAGCCGTGCATTCGCGCCCAGATGCACCTCGACGACCGCGTTGGTAAGCGAGGCCGCATCGCCGTCTGACGCGTAGCTCTCGACCACGGTGGCCGATGCCGACTCGCCCAGCACGATCAACATGCGCGGCGCCACAACCTTGCCAGCCGCCGCCGCAGTGGTCACCGACAGCAATTGGATCGGTGTCGTGACCACGACACCCTTCGGGACATGCAGGAACAACCCGTCGGTGAAGAGCGATGCGTTGAGTGCGGTGAACGCGGTCTGGTCGGGTCCGGCCCAACGTCCGAGTTCGGCGGTGGCCACCGGATGACCCTCAGCGATCGCCTCACCGAGCGGCATCACCGACACCTCGGCCGGCAACATCGCGAGCGATGACGACAGCTCGGGGACGTAGTGTCCATCGACCAGCACCAGCCGCGGCCACGTGGGATCAAAGAGATGCGGTGCCAGCGACTCGATCGTCGGGCTCTCACCCGCCTCGGCAGACTCGAACGCGGGCCACTTGGCGAGATCGCCGAGCGGCGTGAAGCGCCACTCTTCGTCGCGCGTGGTCGGCAGGCCGCGGCGGGCGAACTCCACCGCGCCCGCTTCGCGGAGCGACGTCATCGTATCGGGGACCAGCGTGGACGATTCGCTCACGCCACCGCCCCGGCTGCACCCGTCAGCCACTCGTAACCCTTCTCCTCCAGTTCCAGCGCCAACTCCTTGCCACCCGAGCGGACGATCCTGCCGTCGGCGAGCACGTGCACGTAGTCCGGCACAATGAAGTCGAGCAGGCGCTGATAGTGGGTCACCACGATCGTCGCGCTGTCGGGCCGGCGCAGGCGGTTCACACCACCAGCAACGATCCGGAGTGCATCGATGTCGAGGCCGGAATCGGTCTCGTCGAGGATCGCGAGCTTCGGCTCAAGCACCGCCATCTGGAGGATCTCGTTGCGCTTCTTCTCGCCACCCGAGAAGCCGAAGTTGACCGCCCGCTCCATGATCTCCGGACCCCACTCGACCATCTTCAACTTCTCTTCGAGCAGATCGACGAAGTCGATCGGGTCGATCTCGTCGAGCCCACGCGCCTTCCGGATCTCGTTGTACGCCTGCCTGAGGAAATACGCGTTGGTGACACCGGGGATCTCGACCGGATACTGGAACGCGAGGAACACCCCGGCCCATGCGCGCTCCTCGGGTTCCATGTCGAGCAGGTCCTCACCATCGAGGGTCGCGGATCCGCTGATCACCTCATAGGCCGGATGTCCCGCGAGCACCTGCGCCAGCGTGCTC
>JBBSPX010000232.1:0-2060 GCA_038258395.1 Gemmatimonadales bacterium
CCCTCGTACATGTGGAACCGGCCACTCTGCAGGATCACCGGCGTGCCCGCAAGGGTGCCCACGACGAGCTGCCCAGCGTGCCCGGGGACCTTCGGCGCGTGAAAACCCGGGATCTGGTCGTAGCCGATGTGGGTCGCACCCTCGACCCGATCCGCGAGCCCGCCGAGCCCGGAGCCCAGGACGATGCCGACATGAGGATGCGCATCGCCGATGCGAGCGCGCACGGCATCGGTCGCAGCGCGCAAGCCCTCCCCCCCCCTAGGACCTGTCGTCACGCCAGCATCCCGGCGAGTGACGCCGAGATGAATGCGGCGAGGTTGCCGAGGATCATGGCGCGGAGGCCGAGCGCGGCGATCTCACCGCGGCGCTCGGGGGCGAGGCCGCCGATGCCGCCGATCTGGATCGCGATCGACGAGAAGTTGGCGAATCCGAGCAAGGCGTAGGTGCAGATCAGGGCGGAGCGCGGATCGAGGACGCGGCCACTGCCGAGATCGGTGGCAAACTGTGCGTACGCGACGAACTCATTGAGCGACGTCTTGAGGCCGATCAGACCGCCGACGTAGGCGGTGTCGTGCCACGGCACACCCATGGTCCAGGTGAGCGGCCGGAACAGCTGTCCGAGCAGGTATTGGAGCGACATGTCGGGCATCCCGACGAGGCCGCCGGCCCATCCGAGGCCGGCATTGAGCATCGCGACCAGCGCGATGAACGCCATGAGCATGGCGGCGACATTGATGGCGAGTTGCACGCCCTGCCCCGCACCATTGGCTGCCGCCTCGATCACACTGCCTTCGCGCGTCGCCGGATCGACCTTCATCGACAGATCGCCCTTGGTCACCGGTGTCTCGGTCTCGGGGACCAGGATCTTCGAGAGATAGAGTCCGGCTGGCGCGTTCATCACGCTCGCGGCGATGAGGTGGCTGGCAATACCGGGGAGCATCCCCGACAGCATCCCGACGTAGGCCGCGAGCACACCGCCGGCGACCGTCGCGAAGCCACCGACCATCACCGTTCCGATTTCGGATCGGGTCATCGTGCCGATGAACGGCTTGATGAGCAGCGGCGCCTCGGTTTGTCCGAGGAAGATGTTGCCCGACGCCGAGAGCGTCTCGGCGCCCGACGTGCCAAGGGTCTTCTGCATTCCCCAGGCGAGGCCCTTCACGATCCACTGCATGATACCGAGGTAGTAGAGCACCGACATGAGTGCGGAGAAGAAGATGATCGTTGGCAGCACATTGAAGGCGAAGTAGGCACCGGTGCTGGCCACCATTCCGCCGGTCGCGGTCACGACACCGGTGGCATCCGGGACACCGACCGGCACGGTGCTCTGCACCAGGTTCCCGAACACGAATCGGGCACCCTGTTCCTGAAATCCGAGCAGTGCCGTCACCCACCCGCCGAAGGTCTCGAATACCGCGCGGCCGATGCTCGTCTTGAGCACGACCAATCCGAAGACCACTTGCAGCGCCAGGCCGCTCGCGACCAATCGCCAGTTGATGCGCTTCCGATCGTACGAAAGCAGCACCGCGAGACCGATCATGACCGCGATGCCGATCACGCCGATGAGGCGCTGGCCCAGCGGGATATCGAGACCGCCGCGAAGCGCGTTGAAGCGCTCGGCGGCGGTCTGGGTCTGCAGCAAGAGCGGCAGGATCATGGGAGACTCCCGAGGAGGGCGGTGGCACGAGCGAGGAGCGCCTGACGTTCGGGCCAGGCGAGGAAGCTGTGGGCGAAGGCCGCGAGCATCATCCGGTCGAGCTCCGCCCGATTGAACCCGAGTGCCTGCTGAGCGAGAAGGTACTCGTCGGTCAGCTTTACGCCACTCATGAGCCAGGAGTCGGTGCTGAGTGTCACCGCGAGGCCGGCGTCGAGGTACTGGCGCACTGGGTGCGAAGCCGCGGCCCGGACCGCGTGGGTCTGGACATTGCTGGTGATGTTGGCCTCGATCAGGATCCGACGGTCGCGCACGTACGCGAGAAGGTCCGGGTTCTCGTAGAGCCTGGTGCCGTGTCCGATCCGGGTCGCGTGACAACTGTGGATCGCCTCGAAGATGCTTTCCC
>JBBSPX010000233.1:0-2048 GCA_038258395.1 Gemmatimonadales bacterium
AGTACCTCCCTGTCGTGCTGGCGATGACCCTGAAGCCGACCCGCACGCGCTCGGCGCACCAGACGATCCGCTTCCCGACCCCCGCAAAGATTCTCGTTGCGCTCGGCGTGGTGGCCATCCTCGTGCTCGGTGTCTGGCCCAGGTCGGTCCTCGATTTCGCTGGACAGGAGGCCGTGCGGCTCCGGCACATTGTCACGCCGATCCTCACGCGCTAGGCCGGGAGGCACCGCTGCATATCCCGCTTGCCATCTTCCGTGAGTACGACATTCGCGGAGTCATTGACGCAGAGTTGACCGTCGAGTTTGCGGAACAGCTCGGTCGGGCAATCACCACCGTCGCGCACGCCGCATGTGGGCGAGCGCCGGTGCTCGTGGTTGGCCGGGACAATCGACCCTCGGGCCTCGCCCTCGCACTCGGACTCCAGCGCGGGGTGGTGTCGAGCGGTGGGACCGTCATCGATATTGGTGAGGTGCCGACCCCCGCACTGTATTTTGCCGTGCAGGATCTCGCGGCCGACGGCGGCATCCAGGTCACCGGCTCGCACAATCCACCCGAGTACAACGGCTTCAAGATGGTGGTCGCCGGCATGGGCATCCACGGCGAGGCCATTCAGGCCCTCTACGAACGCATCATGCGCGAGGCGTACGTGACCGGCGCCGGCGAGCGGCGGGTCGAGGATGGCATCCTGCGTCGCTACCGCGAAGCGATCGTGGCACGCCATCACCTGGAGCGTCCGGTCCGTGTCGCCGTTGACTGCGGCAACGGCGTCGCGTCACTGGTGGCCATCGAGGCGCTCCAGGCGCTTGGGGCCGACGTGATTCCGCTCTTCGCCGAGAGTGACGGCACCTTCCCCAACCACCATCCCGATCCCACCGTCCTCGAGAATCTTGTCGACCTGCAAGTGACCGTGCGCGCCACCGACGCTGAACTTGGCATCGCCTTCGATGGCGATGCGGATCGGATCGGCGTGGTCGACGAGCACGGTCGACCGATTTTTGGGGACCAGTTGCTGGTCCTCTATGGTCGTGATGCCGTGCGACGATTTGGGCGTGACATTCCGGTCATCTTCGACGTCAAGTGTTCCGATGTGTTGCCGTCCGCGCTGGAGCGCGCCGGCGCTCGCCCCGTCATGTGGAAGACCGGGCATTCCCTGATCAAGGCGAAGATGCAGGAAGAACAGTCGCCGCTGGCGGGCGAGATGAGTGGCCACATGTTTTTCGGCGGCGATTGGTTCGGGTTCGATGATGCGTTGTTTGCGGCCGCACGATTGCTCGAGATCGTTTCCCGAGGCCCGCGAGGTGTGTCGTGGCTCCTTGCCGACCTGCCGATCACGCACGTGACGCCGGAGATTCGGGTGCCGTGTCCCGACGATCGGAAGTTCCAGGTCGTGCGCGCGGCTGCAGCCCACTTTGGAGGGCTCTACCCGGTCGACACGCTCGACGGAGCCCGCATCACCTGGCCCGATGGTTGGGGTCTGTGCCGGGCCTCGAATACGCAGGCGGTCCTGGTCCTCCGATTCGAGGCGCGAACCGCAGCGCACCGTGACGCCTATCATGCGGAAGTGCGCCAGTGGCTCCGCGAGCACGGCGTGACCGGCTAAGGCGATGACACCACGCATGCGACGCCTCATGACGATCACGCTGATCGTCGCGCTCTCACTGGTCGTCGGCCGGGGCCTGGTGGGGTTCCTCGTCGATCGGTGGTGGGCCGAGGCCATCTCGCCGGAAGCCGGGACGAGCATGCGGCGCTGGCAATGGCTCGGGATTCTGCTCGATGTCGGGGCGATCACCATTGCTTCGACCTGGTTCGCCGTGCACGCCCTGATGGTCGCGCGGTCGATCGCCACGGTGCAGGTGCAGCACCAGGTCGGTGGGGTCGCCGTTCGAGAACTCATCCCGACGCGGCTGTTGCTCCTCGCGGCGCTGGGTGCGGGCGTGTTGCTCGGTGTCCTCACGGGGGTGGGTGCGGGCGCCTGGCGTGATGCCGTCGCGCTTGCGTGGCATGGCGTGCGGTACGGCGTGACCGATCCGGTCCTCGGCGTCGATCTC
>JBBSPX010000234.1:0-2031 GCA_038258395.1 Gemmatimonadales bacterium
CGAAGACAACCAGACCACGGTCGAGATCCACGTCCTGCAGGGTGAGCGGAAGATGGCCTCGGACAACCGGACCATCGGCAAGTTCCAGCTCACCGGGATCCCGCCCGCACCGCGCGGCATGCCGCAGGTCGAGGTGACGTTCGACATCGACGCCAACGGCATCCTGCATGTGTCGGCCAAGGACAAGACGACCGGCAAGGAGCAGAAGATCCGGATCGAATCGTCGAGTGGTCTCTCCGACACCGACATCGACAACATGGTCAAGCAGGCCGAGGCCAACGCCAAGGACGACCAGGAGCGTCGCGACCAGATCGAGACGCGCAACCAGCTCGACGGACTGGTCTACAAGGTCGAGAAGGACTCGAAGGAGTGGGTCGATCGGCTCCAGTCCGAGGAGAAGGCGCGGCTCGACAGCGCCCTCGAAGCCGGCAAGGAAGCGCTGCGCACCGGCGAGACCGACAAGATTAAGACCGCGCACGAGGAGCTGAGTCTGGCCTATTCGGCCGCTGGCGCCTCGCTGTACCAGAACGCGGAAGGCACCACGCCCGAGGCGCCGAGCGATGGTGCCACGGCTGACGCCCCACCGGCTGCCGACGAGGCCGTCGAGGCGGACTACGAAATCGTCGAGGACGCGCCGAAGTCGGAATGATCCGGCCAAGGCAGGACTGAGTCATCGGCGGTGCGCGACTGGAACATCCAGTCGCGCATCGTCGTATTATCCAGCGCAGGCCCAGTGGTATCGGCTGGCCGAACACCGACAGGTCTACTCACCGCAAGGACGCTAGAGAGATGTCGCATCATTCACGCAATTGGCTGAAGTTCGGGAGCGTCATCGCTCTCGCCTTCGTGCTTGGACTCTTCTTCGCAGGATTGCTCGAGTTTCCCCGTACGTCATTCGCCCAGGCCTCCCAAGGGAATGGCGCACCAATCATCCCGGTCAGTGCCCCCCGGATTCCCGCGGCACGACCACTTGCCGACTTGAGCGAGGCATTCTCCGCGATTGCCGAAGCGGTCCGTCCGTCGGTCGTCTTCGTCGAATCGAAGCGGCCTGCCAACCAGGCGCCAACCAACGGACAACCGATCATCCCGCCGGGACTCGAGAAGCTCTTCCCCGACGCCGAACCGCCCCAGGAAGAGGGCGTTGAGCGCGCCACCGGCTCCGGCTTCATCGTCAGCGCCGATGGCTACATCCTCACCAACCACCACGTCATCGAGGGCGCGACCGAAGTGAGGGTCCGACTGCTCGACGGGCGCGTCTTCGCCGCCGCCGTGGTCGGCAGCGACAAAAGCACCGATGTCGGCGTGCTCAAGATCGAGGCCTCTCACCTGACTCCGGCGGCGCTTGGCTCATCGGCCGCGGTGCGTATCGGCGAGTGGGTGCTGGCTATCGGCAACCCGCTCGGCGACAACCTCACCTTCTCGGTGACGCAAGGCATCGTGAGCGCGAAGGGCCGCGGCCTCGGACCGCTGACCGGCTCGAACCGCGACATCCAGGACTTCATTCAGACCGATGCTGCGATCAATCGCGGCAACTCCGGCGGCCCCTTGATCAACGTGCGCGGTCAGGTGATCGGCATCAATTCGGCCATTGCCTCGTTCACCGGCTACTACGCCGGTTACGCGTTTGCTGTCCCGATCGACCTCGCCACGGCCGTGATGAATCAGATCATCGCCCACGGTCAGGTCGAACGCACCGGCATGGGCGTCTACGTGAACACCGCGAGCGAGGAGGATGCGATCTACCTCGGCCTCGATTCGATCGCCGGCGTCAGGGTCGACAACTACACCGAGGACTCTCCCGCGAAGCGCGCCGGCATCAAGGCCGGCGACGTCATCACCGCGGTGGATGGCACGCCAGTGAATTACGTCGCACAGCTTCAGCAAATGGTCGGCTTCCGCCGTGCCGGCGACGCCGTCACGGTGACCGCCGTCGGGCCATCGCTCGCCGGGAAGGTCCAGCGCGAGACGGTCTGTGCGACGCACGACTCGACCTGCGCGGCGCGGATGTCGGTGCCGCTCGCGTCGATGCCC
>JBBSPX010000235.1:0-1992 GCA_038258395.1 Gemmatimonadales bacterium
GAATCGCTCGCGCAGCTCGGCCGGCAGCGTGTCGGGGACCAGCGGGATGAGTTGCTCGAGATACTGGTCGATCAGGTGACGAATCTGCTTGTGCGAGAGCCCCTCGGTGGCCGGGTAGACCGGCAGGACGCGGCCCGAGGACTCGGGGTCGTCGGCGTCACCCAGGATGATCATCTCGCGAGGCGCCATCTGGCGGCCGTGATAGAAGCGGACCGGACCGGCCACCAGCAGCATCTGACCGACCGAGATGGTCCGATCGAGGAAGGCCTGCCCCGGCCACGCGCATTCGAGGACACCACTATCGTCTTGGAGCACAGCGTGGAAGACTCGGAGGCCCTTCCGGGTCGGCAGGACACCCTTGGAGGTCACCCGTCCGACACAGGCGACGTCGTCGCCGACCCGGGCCCGAGCAAGTGGTGTCACGTTCGACGCATCGATGTAGCGATGCGGCAGATGCAGGATCAGATCCTGTGCCCGTTCGATGCCGAGTCGCCCGAGCGCCTCGGCGCGCTTCTCGCCGACTCCCTTGAGGAACTGCACTGGCGTATCGAGGCGGAGAGTCGGCATCCGGGAACGATACCGGGATCGAAGCGCTGAACAACTGCGACGCCCAAATTTGCCCGACCATCCCATCATGTTTGGCCCGGACGGATCATGCCCGAATCGCCTGACTCGAAGACCGACCGCAACAAGCGGGCGGTCGTCGCGTTCTATGAGCTGATGTTCAACGAATGCAGGCCCGCCGTGGGAGTATCCCGGCAAGTGCGGCCACTTCAGGCGGGTGATCGCCGACGGAGATTTCGTCGTGCTGCACTGCCACCAGGAATGGCCGGGGGACCACGACTGGGCCGGCATCGACATCTTCCGGCTCGCCAGGCGATGATCCACCTATCCTTCTTACCATGAAACGCCTCTTCGGTGCCGGCCTCCTTGCCGCCCTCGCCCTCTTCATGCTACTGGGATATCTGGGCTCTGACGTCGTGAAAGGCACGCCGGTCGCGTACGTCACCCTGGCGTTCATGGTCGGGCTGCCTGCCCTGTTCTCGGGACTACTGGTGCTTGGCCATGTGCGTGACCGGGTCGAACGCGATGCGCGACGCGAGGAACTCCGGCAGCAGACGGTCGAGTCCGAGATCCTGAAGCTCGCGATTGCGAACAAGGGTCGCCTCACCGCCGTCGAGGTCGCGGCCCAACTTGCACTCACGCCGGAGGGAGCCTTGGCGGCCCTCGACCGGCTCGCACTCCGCGGCCAGGCCGAGTACGAGGTGACCGATGATGGGGTGATCGTGTACAGCTTTCACGACATCCGGTTCCTGGGCGGCAAGGACGGCGCGCATGGCCTCCTTGATGACTAAGCGGAGGCAACGCGGCACGGGAGCCATCGGCGGACTCTACAGCTAGATGCCCAAGATCCGCACCATCCTGACGTTTTTTGGCACCTGGACACTCGCCTGGTGGATCCCCTTCCGGTTCCTGCTGGCCGGACAGGTACCAGGCGGTGACGGCACGCTAGCGGGATTCCTGGGTCTCGCGCTCGTCCCGCTCGTTCCACTGCTGCGGGCACTGATCGGACGTCGGTATCCGTCGGCACTCATGCGCGTGTTGGTCTTCCGACCATTCTGGTACCTGATGCTGATGATGCCACTGGTGAGCCTGACAGGAATCCTCGGGGCGCTGGCGGGATGGCCGTTTGGAATGGCAGGCTCGATCGGTCGATGGGCGATGGCCATTACCTCGGCGCTGCTGCTCACACTCGTGATCGTCGGCTACGTCGGCTCGCGACGCCTGAGCGTCAAATCACTCGACCTCACCTTCCCCGATCTCCCCGATGGCTTCGAGGGGTTCCGTATCGTCCAGCTCTCCGACCTGCACGTTGGCCCACAAACATCTCGGAGATTCCTCGCGCGGATTGCCCAAGAGGTCGAGCAACTCGGCGGTGATCTGATCGCGATCACCGGCGATCAAGTCGACGATTTCCACGAAGACGTCACA
>JBBSPX010000236.1:0-1981 GCA_038258395.1 Gemmatimonadales bacterium
CATCCGCACCATCGCCGGCCTCACGAAGCTGGCGCTCGAGGAAGGGCTGCTCGGCGAATAGACGCCGAGAAAGCTGCTCCGTGCGTGGCGAACCAAACCGCGGCCAGATGGCCGCGGCTCGGCCAGCTTTCTCGCCTTCTCGCTTTCTCGCCTTCCTACGGCTGGTACACCACTTCGCCACCGATCACGGTCAACACATTCGTCGTCGTGAGGATCTCGGGTGCCGGGATCGTCATGATGTCGTGATCGAGCACCGTGAAGTCCGCACGCTTGCCAACCTCGATCGTGCCGACACGATCTTCGGCGAACGCCGCGAAGGCGGGGTACCAGGTGAACATTCGGAGAGCCTGCTGCCGGGTCACGGCCTCCTCGGGATGCCAGCCTGGACCGTCGTGCCCCTGCAAGTCCTTCCGCGCAACGGCGGCGTAGAACTCGATCATCGGCTCACCACGCTCGACGGGCGCATCGGTGCCGCCCGCCACCGGCACTCCCATGTCGAGCAGCGTGCGCCACGCATATGCTCCCGCGGTGCGATCGAGTCCGATCCGGCTCGGCACGAAGTGCAAGTCACCGATCGCGTGCGAGGGTTGCATCGACGCGATGATGCCGAGCTGCTTGAAGCGCGGGAGGTCCGAGGGCTGGATGATCTGCGAATGCTCATCACGCCAGCGTGGCTCCTCGACCTTCCGTTCAGCAGGCGGGACCGAATCGAATGCCGCCTCGTAGAGATTGAACAGCAACCGATTGGCGCGATCGCCGATCGCGTGCGACGCGACCTGGATCCCACCACGCAGCGCCGCCACCAGCATCGACTTGACCGCCACGGTGTCGGTCGTGATCAGGCCGATGCTCGCGGGATCGTCGTTGTAGGGCTCGAGCATCGCCGCACCGCGCGATCCGAGCGCCCCGTCGAAGACGATCTTGATGGTGCGAACCTCGAACCGGTCATCGAACTCCGGGGCTTGCGGCCCGATCTTGATCAGTGAGTCGGCCTGCGCGCCGGGCCCGGTGATCGTCTTGTAGAGGCGCACCTTGATGCGCCCCTCGCCGTAGAGCTTTCGCATCATCGCGACCTGGCTCCAAGTGCCGTGCATATCCTGCAGCTGGGTCCAGCCGAGTCGGACCGAGCGCTCGGAGGCGAGCTCCATCGCGCGCTCCTCCTGCGCCGTCGAGGTGCCCGGTACATGACGACCGACGAGTCCCTGGGCACGATCGATCAGCATGCCGGTGGGTTGGCCATCGACGTCGAGGTTGATCGCACCACCCGGCGGAGCCGGCGTGCTGCCATCGACGCCGGCGATCCGGAGCGCGGCGGAGTTCACCACCGAGGCATGACCATCGGCGCGGTTGAGCATCACCGGATTGTCGGGTGCGATGCGGTCGAGATCGTGGCGGGTCGGAAAGACCGGCGGCGACCAGAACGTCTCGATCCAGCCCCGACCGGTGACCCACTCGCCTTTCGGTGTCTTCTTGACAGCTTCCTCGACCTTGGCAAGGAAGGCATCCTTGGTGGGGGTCCCCTCGAGATTGAGCGTCAGTTCACGCTCACCGATGCCGAGGAAGTGAGCGTGCGCATCGACGAACCCCGGGTAGACGAACTGCCCACTGACATCGCGGACCGTGGTCCCTTCACCGATCCATTTGTCGGCATCAGCGTTGGCACCCACCCAGACGATGTGGCCATCCTTGACCGCCACCGCTTGGACGGTGTCCGCACTCTGTGGGCCGGAATAGATCGTGCCACCGCGCAGCACGAGATCCGCCGATGACGATGCGGCACCACCACCGCATGCGGCGAGCAGGAGTACGAGGAGGGACGTATGGCGCACGGGAACCCCAATGGAAAGCGAGAAAGCGAGAAAGCGAGAAAGCGGCCGAGCCGCGGGCATAAGCCCGCGGTTTGGTACGCGACGCGGAGGAGCCAAAAGCAATCTAGTGGCGGCCGAGCCGCGGGCATCAGCCCGCGGTTTGGTTCGCGACG
>JBBSPX010000237.1:0-1705 GCA_038258395.1 Gemmatimonadales bacterium
CATCAAGTACAGGACGATGTCGCCGCCGAAGCCCAGCCACGCGAAGAAAAAGACAAACGACAACAGGAGCCAACTCGACTTGCGTCGATTTGACTCCTGTTGACTGAAGAGATCGTTCCCGTGCCCGCTCACGTCGAGCCGTTACTTGAGCGAGATGTCCACCTTCGGCACTGCACGCTCCAGCGGATCGTCGATCTCCCACAACTCGGCGGGCGTGGCCTTGGCCAGACCGGCCATCAGATTGGTGGGCACCTGGGCCTGGACCGTGTTGTAGGTCGTGGCGACGTCGTTGTAGTGCTGACGCGAGAACGCAATCTTGTTCTCGGTCGACGTGAGTTCTTCCTGCAACTGACTCACGTTACCAAGCGCCTTGAGGTCGGGATACGCCTCGGTCAGCGCGAACAGCCTGCCGAGCGCCTGAGTGAGCTCTCCCTCGGCCTTGGCCACGTCCTTGACGCCGGTTGCGGAAACCGCACGGGTTCGTGCCTGCACCACCGCCTCGAGCGTCTCGCGTTCGAACGAGAGGGCACCCTTGACCGTCTCGACCAGGTTCGGAATCAGGTCATGACGCCGCTTGAGCTGGACATCGATCTGCTTCCAGGCGTTGGCCACCTGATTCTTGAGCATGACGAGTCGGTTGTATGCGCTCATCGTCCAGAAGAGCAGCCCCAGCACTACAGCGAGGACAAGCAAGGATCGCATCACGTCTCCCGAGTCTAAGGGTCGACCTCGCGGGCGAGGCCGTCGAGCAGGACGCCGAGGCGTCGGGGATCGTCGTGCAACGGGTGAGTCGCGGCCAGTCGGAGCACCGCACTCGGCGTGATCACGTGGTCGCGCCATGCCACTGGAATATCACCCGAATCGTCGGCCGGTGTCGAATCGGTCCACTCCGAGACAGCGGGACCCAGAGAATCGGCCACCTCTCGCTCGAGGGCCTCGAGACCACGCTCGTCGCGCCGGGCCGCGATCGATTGGAGCGAATCGCCCGCCGCACGCGCGATACGGGCCGCGAGCAGTTCGATCAGGTGGGGATAGCCCCAGCCGGTCCCCGCACCCCGCCCTGACGGTGTCCGCACCACCCGTGAGGCGACGTAGTAGTGCAGGGTGCGTTCGGTGAGGGGTCGATCCAGCGCTGGCTCAGGCGAGCGGAACAGGCGGTCGGCCAGCGCGATGAGCTCCCGAGCGCGCCAAGGTGCACTCGACGCGTGTCGGCGAAGCGCCACGAGCGGATCGGGGTGAGCAGCCATCGTGCGTCAAGAGTATCGGTGCTGCGGAAGTTGGCGCCACTCGTGACTCTCCGATTGCGTCAGCTTACCGCATGACCAATCACGGTGTCACCCTGCTGGAGCTCGCCCTCGGACTCACAGTGCTCGGGATCGTCGGCGGCATCATCGCACCACGCCTGGCGTCCTGGCCGGATCGGATCGCCGTCGAAGGGGCCGCGGCAACCACCCGGGATCTCCTCGATCAGGCCCGCACCGCAGCGATCCGCCTGGCACGGCCGGTTGGCATCCTGGATAGCGCCGGCGCGCTCCGGATCATCACCGACATCGACACCGCCACGGTCACACTCCGCGCGCGGCCGATCGAGGCCGGCATCCTGCTCAGCGGCCTGAATCGCGCCCTGAGCTTCGGCGCGCACGGCCTCGGCATCGGTGCCGCGAATCGGACGATCCGGATCCAGCGGGGCGGGATCGTCCGCGTC
>JBBSPX010000238.1:0-1647 GCA_038258395.1 Gemmatimonadales bacterium
AGCGGGCGCCCCGGAGGATCTCCGGGGCGCCCGTTTGCGATTGGCGAGCTGCGTCTGGTGCGCTACTGCGAAAGGCGCTTTGGTTCGCCCGTCTTTTCGGATGGTGCCTCGTCGCCCAGTCCGCTTCGATCATGATCGAGCATCTGACGATCGCGGCCGTCATCGCGCATGACAGCGTCCTGGGTTTCGGTCAACGACTTCTTGAACTCGCGAATGCCCTTCCCCATCGATTGCCCGATCTCGGGCAAGCGCTTGGCACCAAACACGAGCAGTACGATAAGGCCGATGACGAGAATTTCAGTGAAGCCGAGATTCGGCATGGAGTGACTCCGGTTAGAACAGCGATCTGGCCGCGTAGTAGGCCGCAACCACGCCGACCAGGCTCAGGATCGATACGTTGAGGGCCACTGGCCCTAGCGTGAAGGATACCACGAGGAGATCGAGCGAGACAGGGCCAAAGGACGGGGTCACCGCAAAGGTGAAGAACGCCCTGGTGGCACTCTCGGGCAGGAACCGCTCGAGGAGCGCCGTCACGAGCGCGCCAGCGAGGAAGCCAACAGTGAGCACTCCGAGGTAAAAGCGGGTCCGACGCGGTCCGGCCATCATCGCCTCCGTTCGAGCACGAAACCAAGGGAGGCACGCAGTACCTCGCGGGCCGGCGACGGGGGCAGCGCCAGGAGTGCCTGGTCCGCCTCCGCCATGATCCGGCCAGCACGCTCCCGGGCATAGGTCAAGCCGCCATGGGTGGTGACCGACTGGATCACCGAAGCGATCTGGGCTTCGCTCGGCTCCGACGTTGCCATGAGTGCATCGACCTCGCGCCGCTGCTCGGTGGAGAAGCGTGGCAGCGCGTGAATGAGCGGGAGCGTCACCTTGTGCTCACGCAGGTCGAGCCCCGAGGGCTTGCCGGTCACCTCGGCGAGGGCGGTGTAGTCGAGCAGGTCATCGACAATCTGGAACGCCGTCCCGAGATGTGCCCCGAACTGTGCCAGCGCCTGCCGTGCGGCTGGAGGTGCCCCGAGACCACCCACCTCGCACGCCCCCGAAATCAGCGACGCTGTCTTCGCGCGGATCAGCAGATCGTACTGTTCCTCGGTGAAGGTCAGCGGATCATGCGCCAGGAGTTGACGCATCTCGCCGACCGTCATCTCGTTCGTCACGCGGCCGAGCACCCCGAGGGCCTCGAGGTCGGCCATCTGCACCAGCTCGACCACCGCCCGTGAGTAGAGGAAGTCGCCCATGATGACGCTGATCTGGTGGGAGAACAGGGCATTGATCGTCGGCATGCCACGTCGGAGCGCGGAATGGTCGACCGCGTCGTCGTGCACCAGTGTGGCGAGGTGGATCAGTTCGATGATCGCGGCGAACGTTTCGCCGCGCGACCCGGTGCTGCCGGTCGCTTCGTCGGCGAGGAGGGCCAGCGTGGGTCGGAACATCTTCCCGCGCATGCGGAGGAGATGGTGATTGACTTCGGAGATGAGCGGGAAATCCGCCTCGATCATCCGGCGCATTTCGTGTTCGACACGGACCAGCCGGTCGCGTACCGGTTCCTGCAGATCCAGGAGGGTGACGGGATCGAGCTGCGGCAGGGTCATCCCGTGCCGTCGTTGAGTGCAGTGAGGCGGTCCGCCACATCGTGGAAGCCAA
>JBBSPX010000239.1:0-1618 GCA_038258395.1 Gemmatimonadales bacterium
GGATTTTTGACCGTTTCGCAGCTCGTGCGACCGATGATGCGCGTCGCGAGGCTGACGACTTCTTCGTCGCCCTCGTAGATTGGTTGAACGACGATGCCGCTGACCGTGCCACAATCGTCTTCGGTGATGATGACGTCCTGCGCCGCGTCGACGAGCTTACGAGTGAGGTAACCCGAATCCGCGGTCTTGAGCGCGGTGTCGGCGAGGCCCTTCCGGGCGCCGTGGGTCGAGATGAAGTATTCGAGCACCGTGAGGCCTTCACGGAAGTTCGAGCGAATCGGTGACTCGATGATCTCCCCGATGCCACCGGTGAGCTTCTTCTGCGGCTTGGCCATGAGGCCACGCATGCCGGCGAGCTGCCGGATCTGGTCGCGCGAACCACGGGCGCCCGAGTCGTACATCATGTAGACCGGGTTGTACCCGCCGCGTGAGCGACGCATGTGATTGAGCATCGCCTCGGCGACGTCGTTGTTCGCGTGGGTCCAGGCGTCGATGACCTTGTTGTACCGTTCACCGAAGGTGATCTGGCCGGTGTTGTAGGCACGCTGGAATCGCTCGACACGCTTCTGTGCCTCGGCGAGCAGCTCGACCTTCTCGGTCGGAATCTCGAGGTCCTCGATACCGATCGAAATGCCACCCATCGTCGCGAAGTCGAACCCGAACCGCTTGAGGCGATCCAGGAACTCGACGGTGGCCCGGAGGCCCGCACGGCGATAGCTCTGCAACACCATCTCCGAGAGCGGCCGCTTCTTCATGAGCTCGTCACGGAAGCCGAGTTCGGCGACCACCGCGCGCGGCAGGATGTTGTTGAACAGTACACGGCCGACCGTTGACCGGATCCAGCGCGGACGCGGGTCCTCGGCCTCGGGTGGCGGCTGGAACCAGTAGCGGATCGCGCTCTGGTGCGTGACGACGCTGTGCATCAGCGCCATCTCCAGCTCGGCGATCGAGCCGTAGTACCCGGCGTCCTTCCAGAGTTCGTCGCGCACGGCCTCGAGGTTCGGACCGGCGTTCCGGATCTTCTCCTCGAACTCGGGCGGATACTTCGTGAGAAAGTACGAGCCGAGCACCATGTCCTGCGACGGTTCGGCGATTGGCCGGCCGTCGGACGGCTTGAGGATGTTGTTCGACGACACCATCAGCACGCGGGCCTCGAGCTGCGCCTCGAATGAGAGCGGCACGTGGACAGCCATCTGGTCGCCGTCGAAGTCGGCGTTGAATGCGGCACAGACCAGCGGATGGATCCGGATGGCCTTGCCCTCGACCAGCTTCGGCTCGAAGGCCTGGATACCGAGTCGGTGCAGCGTCGGTGCACGATTGAGGAGGACCGGATGGTCCTGAATGATCTCCTCGAGGATTTCGTAGACCTCGGGGCTCTCGCGCTCGACGATCTTCTTGGCGCGCTTGACCGTCTCGGCGATGCCCTTCTCCACCAGCTCATGGATGATGAACGGCTTGAAGAGTTCGACCGCCATCGTCTTCGGCAGGCCACACTGGTGCAACCGGAGTTCCGGACCGACGACGATGACCGACCGACCGGAGTAGTCGACGCGCGTGCCGAGCAGGTTCTGACGGAAGCGGCCCTGCTTGCCCTTGAGCATGTCCGAGAGCGACTTGA
>JBBSPX010000240.1:0-1602 GCA_038258395.1 Gemmatimonadales bacterium
CGTTCGTCTTCTTCTTCGCGTGGCTGGGCTTCGGCGGCGACATCGTCCTGTACTTGATGAGCGACAGTGCCGAGCCCGGCAGCTACCAGCACGGCCTGCCGTGGATCGGGATCCTCGCCACCATGCTGGCGAGCGGGATGGCCTGGAGCGCCTGGAAATTCGGACCGCGCCAGGTACTCTGGTCGACCGGGGCGATGGAACTCATCACCCCCACCACACCGGAGCAGATTCGCCTCAGCAATGTGGTCGACGAAATGGCGATTGCGGCGGGACTGCCGCGACCCCGCGTCTGGATCGTCCCGGACGAAGATCCCAATGCCTTCGCGACCGGTACCGATCCGATGCACGCCTCGCTCGCGGTGACTGATGGGCTGATCGCCCGCCTCGATCGCGATGAGCTGCAGGCGGTCGTTGCCCACGAACTCGGACACATCGCACGCTACGATACCCAACTGATGACGATTGTCGCCGCCATGGTCGGGGCGATCGCCTTGGTGTCGAACGGTGTGGGACGCGTGCTGTTCCACTCGGGCGGGGGGGGAGCCACCATGGGTCGTGTCGGTGCGCGATCGCTCGGGCGTGTGGCGGGTCGTCGCTCAAGCGGCGCCGTGACGCTGCTGCCGATCCTGCTGGTGGTGTGGTTGCTCTCGTTGCTTGCTGCCCCGGTGGTCTCACGCCTGATGGCGATGGCGATCAGTCGGAAGCGCGAGTTCCTCGCCGACGCGACGGCGGCGCAGTACACGCGCAATCCCGGCGCACTGGTCCGTGCATTGCAAAAGATCGACGACGTCCGGACGCCGACACGCGCGGTGGGCCGTGGCGTCGCGCATCTGTGCATCATCGATCCGTCGGATCGCCGATTCCAGCGCTGGTCGGGACTGACCGGCGATCTGCTCGCCTCGCACCCCGCCGTCGAGGAACGGGTCCGGCGGCTTGAGGCGATGGGAGCGTAGCTACTCCAGGTCCTTGCGCCGTCCAATCACCTGTGCCATCGCCTGGTGCACCTCGCCATCGAGGACGGTGCCCACGAGATCGCGCATTCGCGAGACCGCTTCGCGGGAGCTCATCCGATCCTGATACGGTCGGGCGGTGGTGAGCGCGTCGAAGACTTCTGCAGCGCAGAGGATCCGACCGCCGACCGGAATCGCATGATCGGCGAGCCCGTCGGGGTAGCCGCTGCCATCGATCCGTTCGTGGTGTGAGCGGACATAGCTGATGACTTCCCGCAGGTGGGTCAACGGGGCGAGGATCTGGGCACCGATGGTGACATGGGTCTTGACGTGTTCGTATTCGTCGTCGGTGAGTGGGCCCCGCTTGGTCAGCACCGATTCGCGGATGCCGATCTTGCCGATGTCGTGCAGTCGACCGGCCGTCCGGACACGCTCCACCTGCTCATCCGTGAGCCCCATCTCCGCGGCGACGAGGGCGGCGAGGTCGGCGATGCGTGTGGAATGGCCGCGCAGATACGGATCCTTGGCCTCGAGCGCATTGACCAGCGACTCGAGCGTCGCGACCGAGATCCGCTCCAGATTGCCGCGTTCGCGCCGGAGTTCGGCACCACGCCGGACGATCTCGTGCTTGAGCCAGCTCTGCGTATCGTCC
>JBBSPX010000241.1:0-1573 GCA_038258395.1 Gemmatimonadales bacterium
GGCCGATCTTGCCGAGCACCATGCGCACCTCTGGGACACTGGCGAGTGCCGCGTCGCGTTGCCGCAGGATCGCCTTCGCCTGCTCGGCACCGATGCCCGGATGCATCGACGGCATGTCCATGACGCTGCCCTCATCGAGCGGCGGCATGAACTCACTACCAAGCCGATGCCATGGCCACACGGTGACCACGAGGACCAGCACGCCAATCGACAGGGTGAGAGCGCGATGCTTGAGGACCCAGTGGATCATCGGTCGGTAGAGACGGATCATCCCCCGGTTGATCGGGTTCGCCGACTCCGGAGGGATCTTGCCCCGAATCAGCAGCCCCATCAGCACCGGCACCAGCGTGATCGACAGGAGTGCCGCCGCGCCCATCGCCAGCGACTTGGTCCACGCCAGCGGATGGAAGAGGCGCCCCTCCTGTGCACCGAGGGCGAACACCGGCAGGAACGAGAGTGTGATGATCAGCAGTGATGTGAACAACGCCGGCCCCACCTCGCGGCTGGCGCGAGAGACGATCTCCCAGTGGTCGACCTGTTCTCCCGATGCATCGGCTCGCTCTCGATGTCGATGGAAGTTCTCGACCATCACGATGGCAGCGTCGATCATCGCGCCGATCGCGATCGCGATCCCGCCCAGCGACATGATGTTCGCTCCGAGCCCGAGGACGCGCATCGCGAGGAACGCGATCAGGATCCCGACCGGCAGGGTGATGATCGCGACGAGCGCACTCCGCGCATGTAACAGGAAGAGCACCGTGACCAGTGCAACGATGATCGATTCCTCGATCAGCTTGAACCGAAGCGTATCGACCGCGCGGTCGATCAGTCGCGAGCGATCGTAGCCGTCGACGAACACCACACCGGGCGGAAGCGACGGCTCGAGCGACGCCATGCGCTCACGCACACGCGAGATGACGGCCCGCGGGTTCTCACCGAACCGCATGACCACGAACCCCGAGACCACCTCGCCCTTGCCGTTCACCTCGGCGATGCCACGACGCTCGGCCGGGCCCTCCTGGAGTGATGCGACATCGGCGACGGTGATCGGAGTGCCACCCCGGCCAGTCGCCACCACGGCCTGCATCAGATCGGCGCCGCTCGAGGCGCGCCCGATGCCTCGGACGATGTACTCGGTGCCGCCGAGTTCGAGCACGCGGCCGCCGACATCGCGGTTCGTGGCACGGATCGCGGCGACGACGTCCTTCGCCGAGACGCCGAGCCCGAGGAGGCGCACCGGATCGAGCACGATCTGGTACTCGCGTTCGAAGCCACCGAGCGAGGCGATCTCGGCGACACCGTGCACGGCCGTGAGTGCCGGCTTCACCACGAAGTCCTGCAGGCTGCGGAGTGCGGCCAGGTCGCGTGTGCCGGAGGTGTCGGCAAGGATGTACTGCATCACCCAGCCCACCCCGGTCGCGTCGGGGCCCAGCACCGACGTGGCGCCTTCGGGCAGTCGCTGCGACGCCGTCTGCAGGTATTCGAGGACCCGACTCCGCGCCCAGTAGAGGTCGGTTCCGTCCTCGAACACGACGAACACGGCCGAGAGCCCGAACTGGCTCATGCCACGCAC